>JAFDEW010000016.1 GCA_019310125.1 Deltaproteobacteria bacterium
TGCCGCGGATTACAACGTCAACCGAGGGTGCGCTTATATGGGGTTAGGCCGGTATCAACGAGGGATTGAAGATTTTGACAACGCAATTAAATTTAATCCAAAACATGCCAACGCCTTGGGCAATCGAGGGATTGCCTACTTAAATTTAGGCCGGTACCAACAAGCGATAAAGGATTTTGATAAGGCCATTCATCTTGAATCGAATAATATTGCAGCTTTTATCACCGGCCGAGGGGCTGCATACGGTAATTTAGGCCAGCATCAGCGAGCGATAGAGAATTACAACCAGGCAATTAAACTTGATCCAACGTATGCTTGGGCTTACAAAAACCGTGGGCTTTCCTACAACAAGTTAGGACAGTCTGATCGTGCGTGTGTTGATTTTTGGAAAGCTTGCTATTTGGGAGAATGTAATTCTTTAGGACTTGAACAGAAAAAAGGGAGTTGTAAAGATCCTTCAGGAACTTTTTTTATTGATACGGATGAGGACAGAATTTATATCTCTACGGATGAGTATGGAAAATTTATAATCACCTCAAAAAAGGTTGCCGCCTCCGTAAAACCTGGTACCCAAGGAATATATTTTATCAAGCAAAATAATAAAGGAACTTATATTCGCACGGACAGATACGGAGATTTTTATCTGGAACCGGAAAAATTATCAAAAGAGGAGGCCCGTGAACGCGCTCGTCAAAAAGCTGAATGGGATGAAATGTTTAGAGAGTCGGTGGTGCGAGATAAAGCAGCAACAAGAGCCAACGAAATTAGAGAGTGGCCGGATAAGGTGTTGAAAGCACAAAAGGAGGCTGAAGCAGCCCAAAGGAAGCATGAGATAAAAAAAGCAAAAGCGTCAGTTCCTATAATTGTTGTCCCTCCACCGATCTGTGTTTGTTGGTAAATTAAAAATTTTTCTATATCTCAATGACGGCTATCAAGTTCTGGAATCACGCTTGGAAGAAGAACAAAGATCTTCTGAAACTAACTTATACCGGAGGCAATTTATGGTTGGCTCATCAGATATTTTCGAAAAAAATTATCAGGAATATTGTGCTCAACTGGCAAAAATCGATTTCGGATCAATTAGGGATCGACTTGGGCTTGTAACTGATGGGGATAGGATGTTTATTCCTTTTTTCAACAGGAGGTATTTGGTTTCAAATAATGGAATTGTGGATACATCCGGCAATAGACCCGACTATATGGTTTGTGTCATCCTTGCTAAGTATATCCTCTTATGTCCCGATCAACCGAATGATGATACAGAATGGGTCTCTTTCAAGGATTTCAAAAGAGTTTCACACTTTACGAATGTGAACTATTTTTCCAGTGATACCGAAAGAGCCATTGAGAAACATTTTTCAGGTAAACTTAATGAGCTTAAAAGCGCTTGCCAAGAATTAGAAGGGTTTCACCACGCGATGGAAATATCATACGATCTGTCTATGCAGTTTAACGCGCTTCCCCGTATTTCTCTTTTGTTACTTTTCAATGATGGTGACGAAGAATTTCCTGCTAAATGTACCGTCCTTTTTCAGAAACATGCAGAATATTATCTTGACCCTGAATCCTTGGCCATGACCAGCGCCCTTCTTACCAGGAGTCTAAAACGACAGACCTTACCATAACGGCTTCACAAGGGTTCGGGGACTTCCGGGACACCCTCAAATAATAAGATCCTCTGATAGATTAGTGGAAACTTATATTATAGGATATCCCGCTGATTTCCTTTGGTTGATCCATTTGATTTTTTAAGTCATTATTTCATTTGGCTCGGGCTAACGCGTGCTAAAGCCCTTCAAACAGTCAGTCGGTTTCCAAGAGAAACACGCCGTCGCTACGCTGCACCGAAATCAAATGCCTTTACCCTGGATCAACTTTCTTCTTGACTTGACAGGCAAATAGAATCCTATAATAAATAAAAATTTTCCGTGAAGGGGCCTTTATTTTACTTTTACCAAGAAAGGAAACACAATGCATTCCTGGAGTAAACGCCATGCCTAACAGCAATCTCTTTTCCCAATACCATTTCACCTCCGGCTTGATGAATGAAAATTTCTGTTTTTTGCGGAGGCGGATGACAAACTATCTTAAAATTATCAATATAACGGCTCTGGTACTTGTACTTGCATTCACCGGCTGTACAGTAGCCCAACAGAATGTTCAGCAGCGACAGGTTTCTGATCCGGTTGCCGAAGGTCGACAGATGGTAGAAAGGGTCTATACCGCCATCCAGACAAAATATGTCGAACCGGTTCATCCCTACCGCTTGCTCGTCAGTGCCGCACAGGGAATCGAGAAGGAATTCAAGGACGTTGCTTTGCTACATGAGATTTCAGGAGACATCAGGGTCCTGTCACCTGTAACCCGGAAAGCATATTCCATGGATATCTCGGAAACCGATGCCAGGATCGCGTTAAATGAGATGTACGCTTACGGCGTGAACACCTATGGCAGAAGTCAACCGTTGAAAATTGCCTATGTAATGACAAACCGGATGTCTGAGAATCTTGATCCGCACAGCAGTGTGCTGACGCCGGAAGCGTTGAAAGAGCTTAAAATAGGTGCCAGCGGCAAGTTATCAGGAATCGGGATAAGCATTACCGTGCGGGAGAAAAAGGTAACGGTCGTTACCCCTATTGAAGGATCGCCGGCATACCGGGCCGGCATCCAATCCGGAGATGTGATCTTGAAGGTTGACGGGGTGCCTGTTTACGATTTGCAAACGGCTGTGAGGGCCATGCGCGGAACGGCCGGCACCGCCGTTGTGGTAACCATTTCTCGAACCGGATTGCCGCATCCTTATGAGCTTCGACTGTTGCGGGAAACCATAACCGTCAAATCCGTCAAAACAGTGGCTTTTGATGCGGGTATCCACTACATACGGGTAGCCGATTTCAGCAATGGAACGGCCAAAGATATCGAAGCGATTTTACGATGCCCAAAGCAATTTGGCATGCCCATGAAGGGTTTGATCATCGATCTTCGCAACAATCCCGGTGGCTTTTTGGGCCAGGCATTGAAATCAGCGGATTACTTTATCAGGGATGGACAATTGCTGATCGTCAGAGGACATACCACGGAAAGTACCCAGAAATTTTCCGCTACCATAGACGATACAGAGGGGGATTTTCCTGTTGTTGTGCTGATTAATAACGGCAGTGCCAGTGGCGCTGAAATTATGGCCGGCGCCCTAAGGGGTCTGGGGCGTGCTCTGCTCATCGGCGATGTAACTTTCGGCAAGGGATCGGTTCAGACGATCATGGATCTTCCAGGAGGATACGGACTGAAATTAACCATGGGGCTCTATGAGTTGCCCGGCGGTCGGAGAATTGACAGAATAGGAATTCAACCGGATATTCTACTTAGCACTGATGCCGAGGCTCTTCGGGAAAAGGACCTCTATGGTTCGGCGGCGGCTAAGAAAGGATCCGGTAGAACGGACAATGGAGACAAAGCTTTCAGGCAGTCAAGATACAACAAGCTGGAAGCTGGCCGTCTCATGGAAGATCCGGCCATTGATCGCGCAGTGCAAATAGTGAAGCGGACACGATCCCCACTTTTAAAGGATATGCTTGCAGCCGACCTGTCAATCCAAACCGCGGCCGCATCGCCTGTTCGGCCGGCACTTCAAACCTCATCATCGGTTTCGGCGGGTATCCGGCCAAGGCTTTTTGTCCTAACCATAGGGGTCAGTCGTTACAAGGAGGCACGTCTTTCCCTGGCATATGCTGAAAAGGATGCCCAGGCAATGGCTGCTGCCTTAGGGGCTCAGAACACCTCTTTGTTCAGGGAGGTTCGAACAAAAGTACTGGTGGATGAGGCGGTATCGCGCGATAGCATACTAGAATCCATGAATAGCTTTCTGGGCCAGGCCGTATCCTCAGACGTCGTGCTGATCTTTGTAGCCGGCCATGGGATCAAGCGCTCGGCCACCGACACTTTTTATTTTCTCCCCCATGAAGCCAATTCTCAGAACATGACCACAAAAGGGCTCCGATGGTCGGATTTTGAAGAAGAGGCCGCAGCTCTCGGTGCGCGCGTGAAGAACGTCATCCTGATGCTGGACACCTGCCATTCCGGGGCACTGCAGATCGGTATGCGAGGAATTGAGGTCACCCCCGATCTGTCATCCGCTTTTCAACGAAAGGGAACCTATGTGCTCGCAGCGGCCAGTGCAGATGAGGCGGCTGTCGAGGCCGATACATGGGGACACGGAGCATTTACTCATGCGATTCTTTCCGGGTTAAAGGGTGATGCAGACTATAATAGTGACCGAATCGTCGATGTTTTAGAACTATTTCACTATGTGGAAGCCAGGGTTGCCGACATGACCAGGGGACAGCAGCATCCGCGATTCCAGATGGGTGGAGGAGCTCTACCGTTGTGTGCATCGCATTAGGTCAACATCACAGGGAATGATGTCAAATCTTAAACAGTGAAATAAAATAATTTCAATTATGATATCAGTTAGTTATTATCTCAACAAAACCTTTATTTGTGGTTATATTCAGATTCATAAAAAGAAGGAATGAGAATTCATGGGAGAAAAACACACTCTGGAAAACGGGATGGAGTTGTTAAAAGAGCAACTACCCAATGTGGCGAATGCTTTCGGACTCCTTCGTGACGAAGCGACCAAAGACGGCGTATTGAGTGCCAGAACGAAGCGACTGATATTGGTGGCGGTTTCAGTAGCGCTGCGCTGCGAACCTTGCATCCGAACACATGTAAAGGCGGCTGTTGAAATGGGGGTGTCCCGCAAAGAAATCCTGGAAGCAACGGGAATCTCTATTCTGATGGCGGGAGGTCCTGCCATTGCTTATACTTCAACGATTGTTTTGAAAGTCCTCGATGAAATGGCCGTTTGAAGGAAACAGAAGATCGAAAAGGCAAAAAAAGTCGTTCAAGACGATTTCAGAACCTGCTTTATCCTGATTTACATTGGACTTGTGGGGTATAGCATGGGGTATGATATTGTTGGTTAAATAAAACGGACCCAGAAAAATACTATAAAACTCTAATATTACATATAAAATTACTATATCTTATTCAACTCATAACTTCGGCTTCCAAGTCCAAGGCGTTGGGCATAATCGAGCTGAATGGTCCAGTCCACGTTAGGATAAATCCCCTTAAATTTATCCTCACCTTTTTCCCTGTTCGTTGTAAGGCATGATTCCGGAAGCGCCTGTTCACTGTTCACAAGATCCACGGAAGCCTGGTCAATGGCAACCGGGTCGGTGGACGCAACGATGCCGATGTTCCTTACGATAGGAGCATCATTATGACCGTAACAATCACATGCCGGGGATATATCGGTAATGAAATTTACGAACAATGTTTTGCCTGCTTTATTTTTTAAAACCCCCATGGTGTATTCCACCATATTTTCCAGAAAAACAGGTATGTCTTGATCCCACTGGATCTGTATGGCATCGTTGGGGCAGATAATAATGCATTCCCCGCAGCCGATGCACTTTTTTGCGTCCAGCACCGCCTTTTCTTCTTCCAATGACAGGGCGTTTTGTGAACAGTGATCCGTACAGTCTCCGCATCCCACACATTTTTCCTCTATCACTAAGGGGGCTAAGGTTGAATGCTGTGCCAGTTTTCCCCGGCGGGAAGCGCATCCCATTCCCACATTTTTTATGGTTCCGCCAAAACCCGAAAGTTCATGTCCTTTGAAATGGGCAACGGATATCAGCGCATCGGCCTCCATAATGTCCGACCCGATGTACACTTTTTTAAAATTCTTCTGATTAACGGTTACCGATGTTTCGCTTTTACCTCTTAATCCGTCGGCAATGACAATCGGGGCATCCACAACAGCATAGGCAAAACCGTTTTGAATCGCGGTTAACAGATGATGGGGAGAATCGCTTCGTGTTCCGGCATAGAGGGTGTTGGCATCGGTCAAAAACGGAACCGCGCCGATATTTTTGATGGATTCCACAATCTTGCGTATAAATACCGGGCGGATAAACGCGGTATTTCCCTGCTCTCCGAAATGGAGTTTGACCGCAACAAGATCCCTTTGTTTGATTGTTTGGGAAAGACCGGCAGTATCCAAAAGCCTTGCAAGCTTTGCAACAAGATTTTCCTTGGCTGTGGCTCTTAAATCGATAAAATAGACGTTGCTTTTCATGGCATCCTCCCGTTAAAATTGTCTAAATAAAAAAATTACTGTTTGTTTCTATCAAAGTCAAGGTGTTTGGAAAAAGAATTTGCCAAGGAAAAATAAATGGATTTGAATTCAAAGATAGCGGTTTTAAATCAGATTTACAGCGTGTATGACGAGTTCCTCCACACGCTGCATATGGCCTGCAAAAAATATTGTGCCGAGTGCTGTACCCGTAACGTGACCCTGACGACTCTTGAAGGATATCTTATCGCAACCCAGATGATTTCATCCGGGAAATCGGGTTTGCTTGAAAATATTGAGAGCGCACTGCCCAAGAAACGATTTCAACCCCTGACAACCACAAACAGACTTGCGGATCTTTGCATGAAAGGGGGAGATCCTCCGGAAGAAAAACACCATGATTCAAATGAACGCTGCCCGCTTTTAAAAGACAACCTGTGTCCGATTTATCCGGTAAGGCCCTTCGCGTGCCGGTGTTTTGTTTCAAAAAAAGATTGCCGGAAACAAGGATATGCCGAAGTTGATCCGTTTGTTTTGAGCGTTAACAATCTGTTTTTGCAGGTTATCGAGCATGTGGATTCTCAGGGGTTCTCGGGAAATCTCATCGATGTGCTAAAATTCATGGCCTCAAAAAACAATCGCCACAACTACAAAAAGAACACTATGGACCATCCGGATGCCGGTTTGATCCCCAATCTAAAGATTACGGTTTTGATGATACCGCCGGAACACCGGGTTGAAATAAACCCCATACTTAAGGCACTTCAAAACATAACCTAAGATGAGCGTTTCAAATTTTAAAAGGGGATTAAACATCAAGGAATCGTATCCACTGATGCAAATTCCGGTTCGTGAAGCGGCAGCAGTATATCCGCCATATGTTTAACCTTCAGCATAATATCATAAGCCTTATAGGCATTTACAACAGTTCCGGGAGGAATTACCTCCATTTCCATGGCTTTTATTTGAATCGGCGGATAAAAATTTTCTTTAATTACACAAAAACCGGTTATGGCGGCCTGACCGGAAGGTGTATCAATGAATACGGTGAGGCCCCCTTCCGTATGAACCGGTGTATGAACCACACGAATCCCCGGCAGAATTTCCCTGTCACCGGTAATCATTCGGATCTGCCCGTTTTCCTCCACATCCTCTATGTAATCCTCAAGATAGCGATAATCCAGCGGGTGAGGATTGTGAATTCTTTCTATTTCTTTTTCGTGGACATAAATTTCAGCGTTTTCACATTTGTAATCGTTTTCACAGTGGTCGTTATGCAGATGAGTGTGGATAACCATGTCGATGTCCGCCGGTGACAGACCCCATCGGGATAGCCCTTGCTCGAACGTATAAATTTTTCCACCGATGGACGCTTCCCTGTCCGGGGATTGGATCGGACTCATTTCACCGGTATCCACCAGGATTTTCCGGTCTCCGCCTTCTATATACCAGCAGTAAATAGGGATGGTATATTCCTGGCCGTTTCCGTACTGATACGTCATCATGCTTTTGTCAAAAATTTTGGTTCCCACAACAATGGGATGGATCTTGAACATAATCAGACTCTCCTTTGAATATAACAGCGCATTAAAAAGAACTCAGTAGTCGTGGTGTTTTTCTTATAAGGCTCAGCAAATAGCGGAGTGTACGATGCCGTTGCGGATCATTCATGGAGCTATTTTATCAAAATAACTTTCCGACTCCTCAAATAGCCTAACAATATTATATTACAATCACTTTACCTGCGCCACCTTCAAGAGTTTTATCGGGGTAAAGATCTTTGATTTCCCGAATAAATTGGGTGCAATGAGTGGGGCAGACGGTTTCCAGATTATCGATGAGATTAAACTCGTTGAATCCATGAAGCCCGCCGATAAGCGTTCTAACTTTCCCTACTTCTGATGCGGCGTGCAAAATTTCCCGGACACCCGGATGGGAACATCCGGCAATCACCGTTACACCGGTAGGTTCTCTTATTATCAGGGAATGCTCGATATTCTTTAATTCACCTGTGGAATATATATTATCATGCAGTTTACGTTTTTCGGTAACTCGTATCGCAGTTACGGTATCATCTGATACCGCAAGGGAACAGGGGATATAAACCTTCACCGGATTTAAATTGAGGAACCAGGAAAGCCCGCCGGTATGATCCGAGTGGGAATGAGAAATAAAAACCTCGTCAATCTGCATGGGATCAATTCTCAATTGTCTCATATTATAATCGAGAATATCCGCTTTCGCCCCGGTATCAAAGAGTATATTTTTTCCAAAAACTTCTACCAAACATGAAAATCCCCAGTCAGATTTTAAATTCTTATCCCATGCTGTGTTGTCATATATTATGGTTACCTTCACTTCAGACCTCAGTATTTCGTTAAAAATTTCGCCGGCGTCAGAACTGTCCAATTTTCATGGAATGGGTCTGAACTTTTAGCAAATTTATTCGCCTTCGCCGGAATACCCTGCAGCTTGCTGCAGGGATGAACGGCAAGGTGAACCGCGCCGAAGCTCATCAGAGCGAAGGCTGGTTAATTTTGCTATATCATTTTACGTTGGAATGGCTACGGCGCAATTCCGCTTTGATACCCCGCAGCAAGCTGCGGGGAGCTTCATTTTACCGTCTATTGCAACGGCCTTTTCCGGAACCGCGACCTTGTCCGAAACCACGGCCTGAATTCCGGTCGGAGCCTCTGTCCTGCCCCGATCCTCTGCCTGCGTTCCGTCCTCCCTGCTCATTATCTCGGAAAGTCCCTCGGTCAGGGTTGCAGGCCCCTCGACCTCTTCCGGTCATTTGGCCGTTACCCGTTGGACCTGTTCCATCTTTTTTTGGCATAACACTCACCTCCTTAATAGTATTCCAAAAAAACTTAAAATTCCCTGCCGCCTCTTCTGCGGCGTTTTCTGTGTCTTCCGCGCATTTCATAGGACCCCCCCTCAATTATTAGCGCCTTTCCCGTTACCAGGGCTTCTGAAACAATTCCACGGGCTTCGGATAAAATTCTACCGTATGTCTGGCGAGATACCTCCATCATTTTTGCGGCGGTCTCCTGGTCAAGATGTTCGAAATCGCTTAATCTTATTGCTTCAAATCCTTCCAGTGAAAGCGTAATCTCACCGGTTTGAAACATTCCCCGGGGCACGAAAGCGGTGATCGTCGGATATCTTGATACAAATCTCGGCTTTTTAATTCTTGGCATAATAAAATTACCTTTATTAAATGATCATTTGATTAAAACATAACCAATATAATACATTATGTCAAACAGTATTTTGGTCGTATGACCATTATATTTTAATCGATGTTCCGGAAAAATATAAAATTTTATCAGAATTTTTATTTCAGTGAATTCTTAGTTATTACGGTGTTAAATTGTTGAGTGGTTGGCCAATAATACAAAAAACAGCTTGACCATCCGGCCAATAGGACTTAATTTATTCTTTTTGAGTTTATACTCATAACTGAGGGTTCGGTAAAAAGTCAAGAAAACGTCTATTTATTAATGCTATGAAAACAACTTATGACTGTATACCCTGTTTTATCCGTCAGGCTCTTAACGCGGTAAGGTTGGCGACTTCCGATGAAAAAATTCATGAGCAGGTACTTCGCGGTGTTCTTGCCGCAGCAAGCAAAATGAACCTGGACCAATCTCCTCCGGTGATGGGTCAGTATATCCACAAATTAATCAGAGAACTTTCCGGACACGATGATCCATACAAAGAAATAAAGAAACAGTTCAACAATTTTGTCCTCAAACTTTATCCGGACTTAAAACAAAGAATCCAACGTTCTTCCAATCCCATGGATACCGCCGTTCGAATGGCCATTGCCGGAAATATTATCGATTTGGGTGTAAATGCAGAAATAAACCGGTCTATTATCTTTAATACGATTGAAGAGGCACTGTCGGCGCAACTATTTGGGAATATAGAAGTTTTGTTCGATTCAATAGATTCGGCGAAAGATATCCTTTATTTGGGGGATAATTGCGGAGAAATTGTTTTCGATCGCTTACTCATAGAACAATTGCCTGCGGATAAGGTAACATTTGTCGTAAGGGGCGGCCCGATCATAAATGATGTGACAATGGCAGATGCACGTGAAACCGGTATGACCGAACTTGTCGATGTTATGGACAATGGTTCGAACGTTCCCGGAACGGTTTTAGAAAAATGTTCAAAAGAATTCAGGGAATGCTTTGCACATGCCGATCTGATTATTGCCAAGGGTCAGGGTAATTACGAAACGTTGAGCGGTTCTAAAAAGAATATATTTTTTCTGTTAAAGGCAAAATGCCCGGTGATATCCGGTCATATGGGGTGCGAACCGGGAAGTTTTATTGTTAAAAGGAGTAGTTGAACCCAATGAGTGAATCAAAAGAAACCCTTACGGTTAATGTCAATGTGGAAATGACCGCGGCTTCTCTTCAAGCAATTGTCCAGAATGCCAAGAAGGTTGAAGGCCGCAATGAAAAAGGTGTTTATCGTATAGATACTGCTGACAAGGTGAGTGAAATGATTTCAAATTTCATTCTGGAAAACGACTTTGAAAGTTATGTGAAAAATATCGAGAATTATCCGCGCGGGTCATAACTCAGAACACTTTGCGGCGCAATTGGAATACGAAAATATTAACCGGCAATGGAGCTAAGGAGAATAGCCATGCCCCTTTTTGATTTTTTGTGTATGGACTGCGGAGAAACCAGTGAACTTCTTATTGCAGGTTCGGATGAGAGTCCCAGATGCAAAACCTGCGGCGGCCATAACCTGAAAAAACTTGTTTCCGCCCACTCTTCCTTATCCGGTCCCAATAAAAACCGAATGCCCGGACCCGGAGATACCGCATGCTGTGGATTGTCTCCCGGCCAGGCCGACTGCGCCGGACCGGGGAGTTGCTGTGGAAAACGACCCATATAACTCAGTCGCTTCATTGCGGATTTTATGCATGTTGTGGCAAAAAACCTTGATCACACCACGAAGTACACGAAGAGCACGAAGGTTATATATTTTATTCTTCTTTTCCTTCGTGATCTTCGTGGTAAAAATAAAACCGATCTTTTTTGGTTCCGGCCTGTCCGCCTTACTCCGCTTGGCAGGAGGGAGGGCTTGTCCGGGTTAGGTCATATGAAAACAGTTACATAATTAATATATGAAAGGAAACTAAATTATGAAAATAGCCATAAGTTCGTCCGGTAAGGATCTTAATTCACAGGTCGACCCACGGTTTGGCCGGTGTGCTTATTTTTTAATCGTCGATACAGACGATATGAGTTATGAGATTTTTGATAATGAAAGCGGAGCCTTAGGTAGCGGGGCCGGAATTCAGTCGGCTCAATTTGTTGCTTCCAAAGGGGCCAAAGCTGTAATAACCGGTAATTGTGGGCCCAATGCCGTGAGTACCCTTGATGCGGCCGGAATCCAAATGTTTCTCGGAAACACGGGAACCGTTAAGGAAGTTCTGGAAAACTACAAAAACGGAAATTTGACACCCGCAAAAGCAGCGAACGTTACGGATCATAACGGGCTATCCGCCGATACTGCCGGCAACCGCATCATGGGAATGGGCGGTGGAAGAGGTATGGGCGGCGGCGGTAGGGGTCGTGGTGGAAGAGGTATGGGCGGCGGCCGCGGCATGGGTATGGGCGGCGGTGGTATGGGCCGTGGAAAGAATAGATCATAAAGAATTAGAAAGGAGGACAAAATGAAGAAAGTTGCTATCGTAGGATGTGGCGCTTACATGGACAGTGGTTACGGTTGTGCCGGAGAATGGCGTTGTCTTAAAGCTGCAGCGCTCGGAGAAGGTAAATTTGATGAGCCTTGCCAGGTCGTCGGCTTTGTTAAATGCGAATGCCCGGGCCGATCCTTGATCCCCAACATGGGGATGGCCATAAAAATGTCGGAAATAAAACCGGACAAGATATACTTAAGTTCTTGTTTTGCAAATGCAAAACCTGGTTGTCCTTATAACGATCCCGAGGAAATAGCTAAAATGCTGGAGAACAAGACCGGTATCGAGGTGGTTTTGGGTACACATGATTATCATTAACCCGATGTGGATTATTTTTGTTTAGCAATTTTTAACCTGAGTTGAGCGATTTTTTGCGAAGAGATGTGCAGAGATATTGATGCATAAGGGTTCGCGAAAACCCCAGGCATACCCGTGGATATGTCGAGGATTTTCGCGGATCCTTGATGCGCAAGAGATCGGTGCAGATCGAGTAAAAAATCGCTTAATTTAGGTTTAAGTTAATCGTTTCTCTTGCTTCTCTCTTACCTCCGGTGGAAAAGGGGGGTATGGTTGATTTGGCTGCTCCGAAACTTTAATTTTTCACCGGGGGTGAGAACATCGGTGATATGTTTGGGACGTTATATATGACGGTCTCGTAAAAAGTCCAACTTCTGCGTTGTGCTTCATTTCGCAATCATTCAACGTACGAAAAGTACGCCTCATGATTACAAAATTTGCACGCCTTGAATTTGAACTTTTTACGAGACCGTCTAAATCGGACTTTTTACGAGTTCATCATATATGAATTACTGAAGAAATTTTTGGAAAGAATGAAAATTAAAATCTATACGGTGGGCGGGACCATCGACAAAGTATATTTTGACCGCAAAAGCAAATTTGAGGTTGGAGAACCCAAGATCGGAGAAATATTACAAGAAGCGAATGTGAGTTTCGAGTACGAAATATCATCCGTGTTGTATAAAGACAGTCTCAGTATGACGGACCAAGATCGCCAAATGATCTTCGATACAATTGCCTCCGATAAGCATTCCTTCATTGTTATAACCCATGGCACTGACACCATGATCCAGACCGCTCAAAAATTGAAAACCATACCCGGTAAGGTGATCGTTTTGACCGGCGCCATGGAACCGGCTCGGTTTAAATCCAGCGATGCATCATTTAATATCGGCTGTGCAGTTGCCGCTGTGCAAACATTGACGCCCGGAGTTTATATTGCCATGAACGGACGTATTTTCGACCCGGACAGGGTCAGGAAAAATCCGGATAAGAATTGGTTTGAAATCATAAAGGAGTAGCCATGCCCGATAGTTCAGATACCAGCGTCCGGAAAGTGGAAAAGGCACTCAAGTCCCACGGTCTTGAATGTCAGGTGCTGAATATGAAAGAAACCACCCGCAGTGCCCAAGACGCAGCCAACTCTTTGGGGTGTCGGGTGGAACAGATTGTCAAATCTTTGGTTTTTGTGACGAAAAAGACTAAGAAACCGATTCTGGTTCTTGCCAGCGGCGCAAATCGGGTCAATACGAAAAAAATCCGAAATTTCCTTTCCGAACCCATAACGATGGCAGCCCCCGATCTTGTCCGTGAGAAAACCGGTTTTGTGGTTGGCGGTGTTCCGCCTCTGGGTCATTCCAGCCCCCTGGAAACATTTATCGATGAAGATCTTCTCAAATACCCGGAGATCTGGGCGGCTGCCGGATCCTCCAATACAATGTTCAAGCTTTCGCCGGATGATCTTCAAAAAATAACCCGGGGACAGGTCATCTCTGTCACGTAAGGCGAGACCTAAAATTCCTTGTATATTCTTGCCAGCGGGTGACCCGGAGCTTTTATGGACAGATCCAAAAAATATCCGTACGGAGTCTGAATCACCGAGTACCCTGCGTTTTCCAGGCGCTTTTGCGCCCGGCCTAACAGGGCCTGAGCTTGGTCAGGGTCGGCCTTTTCTTGTCCCAGGTGGGTAAAAGAGTGAAGAACAATCCGGGTAATATTCCATTTTCTGGCCAGCCACTTGGCATTTTTAATCAGCTTGGTCTCCGTTGAACTTCCATCTTCAACGTCCCCGGGCTCGATATGAACAAACGCCACCACGGCATTTCGGTTTTCGGCGGGCTCGGCTTCCGGAACATCCTCCAAAGTTTTAACGGCAGGCACCCAATCGAACCCGTCACAGTACCAGAGTAATACACGCATGGCTTTATAATTCCTTTATGATCAGCCCATAAACACAGCCAGTACGTTTTTTTTTGCATTGACATGCTGTATGGTTATCTGAATCAGGTCTTCGGGCTTCAAATCTATGCCGCTGGATACGGGCAGGTCGCATTCTATCATGTATTCGGGTATGACGATATGGTAGGTGTTTCTCTTTTTGTACAGCACAATAGCCTCTTCTTTTTGCCCGATTCTTTTTTCAAGGTACTTCAAGAGCCAGTACCTGTGGCGGTTGAATTGAAGCTTTGATACGCAGCTCATCGGCGCTTCAAGCATCTGTATGATATTATCTATTTCTTTGACAGTATAAGGCACTTCCAGGCCGAGAACTGCCCGTATCTGCCGCTGAGTGGCCAGATCAAAATATTTCCGGATGGGTGACGTTGCGGTAACATAGGCATCCAGACCCAATCCCGAATGATGTTCAGGCTTCGGGTTTAGCACAAAACGGCTTAACAGCCTTCGCTGCTTACAGTTCTGGAATAAAGAGGCTTCAGTTCCCTTGTAGAGTCGTTCACGGGGTGCGATTTGAGACCTGTATATTGCCGGAGCGTTATGTTGGGCCAGGAATTTGGCCATGAGCCAGTTTGCCATGATCATTATTTCCGAAACCAGCATCCTTCCGGGACTTTCCCTGTTCACTTTGTTTACGGTAACTTCGTTATTTTCATCGATCCATACATTAATATCCGGCAACGTGATCTGAACGGCTCCTGCAGCCATCCGGTTCTGACGGAATTGTTCCGCGATATCATGGAGTATGATAATTTCCTTGCTGTCTTGAGCAATCATATTAACATCGTAATAAGTGAGCTGGTGCTGTACCCGGATCAGGCTCGGAATTATTTCATAGTCGATGATTTCGCAGAATTTGGTTAACTTCACCATAATGCTGATGGCCGGGCGTAATTGTCCGGCTTTCAGGCTGCAAAGATTTTCGGCAAGACAGGGCGGAATCATCGATATTTTCTGATCGGGCATGTAAATTGAGCTGCCACGAACCAACGCCTCTTGATCGATACGGTCTCCTTTTTTAATAAAATGCCCCACATCGACAATATGAATTCCAAGATAATAATAATCACCATGATCTTCTATACTGATGGCATCATCGAAATCTAAAGTTGCCTGGCCGTCGATGGTCATCAACGAAAGCCCGGTCAAATCTTTGCGCATGCGGTCATCCGAAAACCCCTGCTGTGAATCGGCCAGTTCCGTTGCGCTTTGCATGATATCGCCGGGGAAAGATGTTGAGATGTTATATTTATAAAGATCCGTATTTTCGTTTTTATCAAAAACGCCCAGCTTAACCAAAACCTGAAAGATTTCTTCTTCAGGATCCATGCCGGCCTTTGCAAGCATTGCTTTGCCAAGGGTATAGGTTGTGCTTTCCTTTTGGAAAAGATAACATGATTTCAGGATGTTTATAATTTGGGTTTGGTTTTGGGGCGGGGAAGAGGGGGTATCATTCAAAACGTTTTTAAGCCATTCTCCGCCCTCTTCGATCATCCGATTTCTCCGCGCGGTTTCTTTTTCCTGATCGATTTTTTGTTCAACCTGATCTTGTGTACTGGGGAAAAAGCGATCACGGTTAAATTTAAAATAAAGTCTGTCTGAAAAAAATGCCCTGACAACCGCAGACTCGTGATCGCAACTCGGACTTTCCGGGAAACATAATCTGGTCATTGTGTCCAGATCGATCCATTCTTGTTCCGTGTTTACAACTTCCCATAATTCCTTGATATTTATATGAGCTATCAATGCGTTACGCCGGCTTGCTATCTCCTTTAAGGTATGGACCATGGTACTTCTTAAAATGGAAGGATCCAGACGCGTTTCGCACTTATGTGACAGACGACTTGCCGAAAGGTTGACCTCCCGGTTGGTTTCGGTCAAAAGTCTAAGCCTTTGATTTTTGACTTCAAGAACGACCGCACAAATAATTTTTTTACTGTCGATATATTCAACTACATTTCCTGATTCCATAGCTGGGTACCATACCAATCACTGCTGTGAAAGTCAATGTAAGGTGAAGCGTCAAAATCCGATGTAATCTCGAAGGATTTATTATTTTCAGTCGCCCTGACTCAAAAAAAGAATTTGACTTTATTTTAAGTTCTGGTTATCAAAAAGGTTTTCGATAACAAACTTTTCAAAGGATATATATTTTAATGATTACACTCGATTTTAAAAAGATGGGCGGATTGATACCGGCCATTGCTCAGGATTATGAAACCGGTGAAGTTTTAATGCTGGCGTTTATGAATCAAGACGCATGGGAAGCAACCCTTGCCACCGGAAATGCCACTTATTACAGCCGCACCAGACAAACGCTTTGGATAAAAGGAAAAACGTCCGGAAATATGCAACTCGTAAAAGAAATTAGGATCGATTGTGATGATGATACAATATTGCTCAAAGTTGAACAGGTAGGAGGCGCGTCCTGTCACTTAGGTTATAGAAGCTGTTTTTTTAAAAAGGTCGAAAATGGATCAATCCGGATTATCGGTGAACCGGTATTTAATCCTGAGGAGGTATATAATAAATGACAACCCTGTTAAAATTGGGGATTCCCAAGGGAAGCCTGCAAAACGCAACTATAGACCTGTTCAAGCGTTCCGGATGGAAGATTAATGTCAACGGCAGAAGCTATTTCCCCGACATAAATGATGATACCATCGAATGCACCCTGTGCAGGGCTCAGGAAATGTCCCGTCATGTTGAAAACGGCACCCTGGATGCCGGACTTACGGGTAAGGACTGGATCGCTGAAAACAAATCTGATGTCCACGTGATCACCGATCTTGTCTACTCCAAAACAAGTGCCAGGCCTGCCCGATGGGTGCTGGCGGTTGCCCCGGATTCTTCCATTAAAAAACTAGAAGATCTTGAAGGAAAAAAAATATCCACCGAACTGGTTGAATATACCAAAAACTATTTTTCCGAACGTAACATTAATGTCACCGTTGAATTTTCCTGGGGGGCTACGGAAGCAAAAGTGGTTTCCGGTCTTGCCGATGCCATTGTGGAAGTCACTGAGACGGAAAGCACCATTAAGGCTCACGGGCTGAAAATTATCCATGAATTTATGCAGACCTATACTCAACTCATCGTTAACCACAATTCATGGAAGGATCCCCAAAAAAAAGAAAAACTTGAACAAATCGCGCTGTTACTCAAAGGTGCGCTCGTGGCTGAAAAGCTTGTGGGGATTAAAATGAATGTTTCGGATACTCGCCTTGAAAAGATTGTATCCCTGCTCCCCAGCCTCAACGCACCAACAGTTGCACCGCTTTACAACTCAAACTGGTTTTCTGTGGAAACGGTGGTGGATACCAGTATTGTCAGAGACCTTATCCCAAAGCTTTTGAAACACGGCGCTGAGGGCATTATAGAATACCCTCTGAACAAGGTTGTTTAAGGAACAGAAATGATATCCAATCGAACCAAAGAAATGACCCCTTTCATCGTAATGGACGTTCTGGAGAGGGCCAACGAAATGGAACGTCAGGGGATTCATGTGATCCACCTGGAAGTGGGCGAACCTGATTTTGATACCCCTCAATGCATTAAGGATGCTGCCTGCAAGGCACTGGACAACGGCCATACCCATTATACGCACAGCCTGGGTATGATAGAGCTCAGAGAAGCCATCAGTGAGCATTATTTAAAGACATACGGCGTGTCGGTGGATCCCGATCAGATCGTAATATCATCAGGCACTTCTCCGGCCATGTTTGTCATGTTCTCCGCCCTTCTGGAAAAAGGAGACCAGGTCATTGTCTCGGATCCTCATTATGCCTGCTACCCTAATTTTATAAAATTCGTTCAGGGCGAGCCCGTATTCATCCCCGTGTACGAAGAAGACGGCTTTCAATACCGACCCGAAGCCATTGAACAAAAGATCACCCGGAGGACAAAAGGAATATTTATCAACTCCCCGTCCAATCCAACCGGAAATTTACTTTCCAAAGACCGAATGAAGGCAATTGCCGCCCTGTCTTTAAAACCGGACTCACCGTATATTATCTCGGATGAAATCTATCATGGCCTGGTTTACGAGGGAAAAGAACACTCGATACTGGAATTTACGAAAAAGGCATTTGTTTTCAACGGGTTTTCAAAACTTTATGCCATGACCGGATTGCGGCTCGGTTACATGATCGCACCCAAACACTTCATTCGCTCCATACAAAAGCTTCAACAAAACTTTTTTATTTCGGCCAATGCCATGGTTCAAGTCGCTGGAATCGCGGCTTTTAAAGAGGCCGGAGAAGATATTTTACGCATGAAGCGAATTTATAATGAACGAAGGCAATACATGATCCGCCGCCTTAAAGATATGGGTCTCGGGATTACCGTGGAGCCCACAGGGGCTTTTTATGTGTTTGCCAATGCAAAACACATTTCCGGTGACTCGTATAAACTGGCTTTTGATATTCTTGAAAAAGCCCATGTGGGTGTGGCGCCCGGCATCGATTTCGGAAAAAACGGCGAAGGATACCTTCGATTTTCATATGCAACCTCCATGGAAAACATCGCCCAGGGCATGGACCGGTTGGAAAATTACTTTCATAAAAGGGAGTCGTAATCAGGACATACTTGCAATTCACACAGCCTCTTATTATAATATCTAATCGTTATCATGGACCGACCCCGACATTGAGACATTCTAAAACTAACACTTGATGAACTCGTAAAAAGTCCGACTTAGACGGTTTCGTAAAAAGTTCAAATTCAAGGCGTGCAAATTTTGTAATCATGAGGCGTACTTTTCGTACGTTGAATGATTACGAAATGCAGCACAACGCAGAAGTTGGACTTATCTACCTATGATCATAAAATCGGCTGAATTTGTTAAAAGTGCTGTCAAACCGGCTCAGTATCCTGATGCAGTTTTGCCGGAGTTCGCTTTTACCGGGCGTTCCAATGTGGGCAAATCTTCTCTGATCAATACCCTGGTAAACCGAAAACGGCTGGTAAAGACCAGCGCCACCCCCGGACGCACCCAGCTGATCAATTTTTTTCTCATAAACAAGATGTTTTCGTTTGTGGACCTTCCGGGATTCGGATATGCAAAGGTTCCGGCTTCCGTGAGGAAAAAATGGGGTCCCATGATTGAGACATACCTTTCAACCCGAAAGACGCTGAAAGGGGTGGCCCTTATCATGGATGTTCGGCGCATCCCCGGCATACAGGACCTTAATTTTATCGAATGGTTGTATTATTACAACATTCCCGGTATCTTGATACTGACAAAAGCGGATAAGCTCTCCAAAACAAAACGGTTGACACAGCAGGCCACCATAGCCAAAGCTTTAAGTGTGGATAAAAATGACCTGGTCCTGTTTTCAGCCAAATCCCGTCTGGGAAAAGATGTGGTATGGGATGCTATTGAAGGGTTGATCGGTTATTAACCATGACGGCTTCGTAAAAAGTCCAACTTCTGCGTTGCGCTGCATTCCTCGTCACTGAGACGTACTATAAGTACGTCTCATTCCTTGGAATTTGCGCGCCTTGAATTTGGAGCTTTTTACTTTGCCGTCGGATTTTGACTTTTTACGAGACTGTCAACCATAATGTAGTAACATCTATAATCTGTTTCCAATTTACAGAAAGAATTCAGGATGTTTTGAAAATTTCATTTGAAAAATAATTATGACCATACCATTACTTAAAAGGCATTTTTCTGTAATGTGCAAATTTCTTGTTTGTTGCAGTGTGCCGGCATTTCTTTTTTATGGGTGTACAACCGTAACGCCCCCCGTAACGCCCCCCGCAACACCTCCGGGGCATCCCAAACCTTATAAGATCGGAAAAAACTGGTACAAACCGCTGCCCCACGCACGAGGGTTCAGCCAGCGCGGAAAGGCGTCCTGGTACGGCAGAAAATTTCACGGCAGAAAGACGGCCAACGGCGAAATTTACGACATGTATGCCATGACAGCTGCTCACAAAACTCTCCCCTTTGGAATTTATCTCAGCGTATGCAATATAGAAAACAACAGGAAGATCGAAGTCAGAGTCAACGACCGGGGTCCTTTTGTCCGGGGCAGGATCCTCGACCTTTCTTACACTGCCGCAAAAAAGCTTGGAATGGTCGGTCCGGGTACGGCTGAAGTTGAAATCGTGGCTCTCGGTGCCATTGCTCAGCCAAAACAGCCCGGCAGTACCGGTCGATCCTATATTCCAGGGAACTATTATCAAGGGAATTTTACCGTTCAGATTGGTGCATTCAGCGAATTGGAAAACGCTCAAAGACTGAAACAAGAACTTGGCCGATCATACGGAAATGCTTATATAACTATATCTTACAATGGAAAAGGTACGTTATACCGGGTGCGGGTGGGCAGATTTTCTACTTTGGAACAGGCAAATAAACATGAAGAATATATGATTCAAAACGGGTTTAAGGGCGCCCTTGCAATTGCAGAAGACAATTAAAAAAGAAAATCTCCGAAAAGTTGTTTTTCTGGACCGGGACGGCGTTATTAACCGGGATTCTCCGGATTACATCAAAAGCTGGTCTGAATTTGAGTTTCTACCTGGAAGTTTAGAGGCGATAAGACTGCTGACTTTAAATGAATTTGCCGTTATTGTTATCACAAACCAATCGGTTATCAATCGAAAGATGGTATCCGGAAAAGGGCTTGACGACCTGCACACCCTGATTAAAAAAGCCGTCACCTCCAATGGCGGTCAAATAAAAGATATATTTTATTGTCCGCATGTACCGGAAGACCGTTGTAGTTGCCGGAAGCCAAATCCCGGACTGATTTTTAAGGCCAAAGAGAAATACCGGATTCATATTGCAACCTCGGTCATGGTTGGCGATAGTGCAAAGGATATCGAATGTGCCCGGAATGCCGGGTGCGGTCACGCTGTTCTGGTAAAAACAGGTAACGGAGAAGAAGCTGAAAAAATTCTGAAAGAAAAATCAATCTTTCCCGACTTTATCGCCCGGGACCTTTTAGAAGCGGTCGGCTGGATCCTTGCCCACAATAATTATGACCTAAGTTGAGCGATTTTCAAGTTTGCCGCAGATACAAGGAAGATGTTGTTTCGCTATAGTCGTCTATGCGGAACGGCATCTGACGCAGTAGATGCGGTGAAATTGGAAATCCTCAAATTATTGAAATTCAAAATGTCAGAATACCTTAAAAATATTGTTAAATTAATCATTTCAAAAATTTGAAACGCTCAATTTAGGTATGAATAAATCCCTTCCCACAAATACCCTTGAAGGATGTCTGGAAAGAATCACCTTTTTTAACGCTGAAAACCATTATACCATTGCAAAATTAAAGACCAGCAAGACCCATAATATGGTCACCATCGTGGGCACAATGGCGGCGGTCAATCCGGGCCAGACCCTTAAAATTGAAGGGACCTGGGAAACCCATCCCAGATATGGCCAGCAGTTTAAAATTATATCCTATGAAGTTGTTTTGCCGGCAACCATCGATGGGATCAAAAAATATCTGGAATCCGGCATTATCAAGGGAATCGGGCCTTCCATGGCCAAGCGGATCGTCAGCTGTTTCGGAGCGGACACTTTTGAAATAATAGAACAACACCCTGAGAAACTGCTGGAGGTTAAAGCGATCGGACAGGCAAAGGCCGCATTAATATGCAATGCCTGGAAAGACCATCATGTTGCAAGAAGTTTAATGCAGTTTCTCCAGCGTATGGGTGTCCAAACCGGTTATTGTGCAAAAATACTCAAAGCATACGGCCCGGATTCCGTCAACATCATCCGCAAAGACCCGTTTCGTTTGACAACGGATATCCCCGGCATCGGATTCTATTTCGCCGATACCGTGGCCCGGAAGATGGGAATTGAAAAAGACCAGCCTCGGCGAGTGAGGGCGTGCATTATCCATGTAATGGAACAAGTTGCAAATCAAGGAGATGTTTTTGTATATAAAGATCAACTGGTTGATCGTTGTAAAATTTTTTTTCAGATCAATCCCGATGCAACCCTGGATGAAATCGACAGGCTCTGTGACGCCCGAGAACTGGTTGTTGAAAATGCACCGGAAGATCCGGACAACAAAATTGTTTATCTGAAAGAAATTCATCAGGCGGAAACCGGTATTGCAGACAGACTCAAAGCCCTGTTATCTGTTCCCGTGGCGTCGCCCGGTATCGACACGGAACTTATTGCAAAAGAAGTTCAAAAAAAACTGGCCATAACCCTGGCTTTGGAACAGCTTGCCGCCCTTGAAAAAATACTTATCCACAGAGCGGTTATCATAACCGGAGGACCAGGGACCGGAAAGACAACGCTCATTCGATCGATTAATGCCGTGTTTTCAGCCCTCGGGAAACGGGTTCTTCTTGCGGCGCCTACCGGACGGGCAGCCCGGCGGCTGTCCGAGGTTACCCGGAGCAAGGCGAAAACCATTCATAAATTGCTGGGATTTAATTTCAAAGAGAATCTGTTCGAAAAAAACCCGGATAACCCCCTTGATACGGATGCAATGATTATTGATGAAGCTTCCATGGTGGATACCCTTTTAATGTATCACCTGATAAAGGCGCTTCCAATGACCTCTGTATTGATACTGGTCGGGGATATTTTTCAGCTGCCGTCCGTTGGCCCGGGCAACGTGCTTTCCGATATGATCACATCGAAGCTCATACCGGTTTTTTATCTGAAAAAAATATTCAGGCAGGCCCAGGAAAGCCCTATTGTCTTGAATGCTCACCGGGTTCGCCGGGGGGAATCTCCGGTTCTGAAATCTATAGGTGATTCGGACGGTGTTTCCGAGTTTTATTTTATGGAACAACAGAATCAAAATAAGGTGGTGTCAACGATTGTTGAATTATGCACCCGAACCATCCCTGAACGTTTCGAGCTTGATCCCATGGATGAGGTCCAGGTTCTCACCCCGATGCACAAAGGTCTGATCGGTACGACCAACCTCAACCAGGTGCTTCAAAAGGCCTTGAATCCAAACCCGGCTATGATTGAAGCCATGGGCGGTGCTTTCAAAATCGGCGACAAAATTATGCACCTGAAAAATAATTATCAAAAAGAGGTTTTCAACGGAGATATCGGAATCATAAGCTCTGTTAATAAAAAAGAAAAGCAGCTCTCGGTGGACTACTACGGCAGGATTGTACCTTACGATTTTACCGAAACAGATGAAATATCCCTGGCATATGCCATATCGGTTCACAAGTCACAAGGATCGGAATACCCTGCCGTGATATTGCCGATAATGACCCAGCATTATGTTCTTTTGCAGCGGAACCTGTTATACACTGCAATGACAAGGGGGAAAAATCTGGTAATTCTTGTGGGGACAAAAAAAGCCCTGAATATTGCCCTTAAAAACAACAAGCCCACAGAGCGCCGTTCCGGTCTTGCTTTTCGGCTGATGGATAATTAACCGGTTAACTTTTCAGCAATTTATGGCGACTGCACATGATAAAATGTAAAAGATCTTGACAATAGTTATTATTTCACTTAGTTAGTTTCCATCCAGAAATGGCCCTTTTCCGCAATCTCTGCGTCAATCTGCGGAATACCTTGTGCGGCGTACCACTTGTACGCCTCCGCGGTATTCCTTGATTTCCTTGACATTGCGAAAAATTGCTCATTTCTGCATTGGAAACTTAATTTATGTCCAATATAGATTTATGGATAGGCACTAATTAAGCTTCAGTCTTGAAACAGGAGAATGATTTGAAAATAATTTTTTAAAAAATAATTGTCTAAAGGAGCACTTATGGCGGTACCAAAACGAAAAAAATCAAAATCAAGGCGGGATAAAAGAAGGACGCATCAGAAAATTACGGGCCCTAACCTGACGAGCTGCCCCCAGTGCGGGGATGCCCGGCTTCCGCATCATGCTTGCCCCGGTTGCGGCACTTACAAAGGCCGCACGGTTATTGAAACCGAATAATTTTATTGCCAGGATAAAACAATGCCGGAAAAGAAACCACCTGTTATCATCGGCAGCGACCATGCGGCTTATGATTTGAAGGAAAAAATCAAAGCATTCCTCATTGAAAGAGGTATTGATGTTGAAGATGTGGGCTGCCATAGTGAAGCCTCGGTTGATTATCCGGATTTTGGAATCAAAGTTGCCTCCATGGTTTCAGCGGGTAAGTTTGACCGAGGGATACTCTTGTGCGGTACCGGAATCGGTATGTCAATGGTTGCCAACAAATTTCCTCATGTCAGAGCGGCTCTGTGTACGGGTCTTTTTTCCTCTATTATGAGCAAACGTCATAACAATTCGAATATACTGGTTTTAGGCGCTCGCGTTGTGGGAGACATTCTTGCCATTGAGATAGTGAAAGCCTGGCTTGAAACACCCTTTGAAGGCGGACGGCACCAGCGTCGATTGGATAAGTTTGATCGGATAGACACCGCAATCACGGATTCAAATTCTGATATCTAACCCCGATCTCTCACGACTCTGACTCGTTCATTTGCAAGATAAAAATCCAGATAAATTTTTCATGAGAAATTCGGGCTAAAGGATTGGACATCTGTAGTCTCTTTTTGTATAAAGAAGACACGGTTCATATTCAGAGCCAACATGTGAATTTTCAGTTTAACGAAATCTGAAAGCACAATCATTAAAAAAGGAACACTGTTTGGACTTAAAAGTTATTGAGAATGTAGATCATGAGATTGCCGGTGCAATCACCATGGAAATTGACAGGCAGAAAAACACCTTGGAGCTTATTGCATCGGAAAATATCGCCAGCCTGGCAGTTATGGCCGTTCAGGGGAGTGTTTTCACCAATAAATATGCTGAAGGTTATCCGGATAAACGTTATTATGGTGGGTGTGAATATGTTGATATTGCAGAGAAACTGGCCGTAAGTCGAGCCAAAAAATTATTCAATGCGCCCTATGCCAATGTCCAGCCTCACTCCGGATCACAGGCAAATATGGCGGTATATTTTGCACTCTTAGAGCCGGGAGACACGGTTATTGGAATGAATTTGTCCCATGGGGGACACCTTACACACGGAAGTCCGGTTAGTTTTTCAGGAAAGCTGTACAATTTTTTCCACTACGGCGTTAACCGGGATACCGAAACCATTGACTACAACGCATTGGCGGTGCTGGCGGAAAAACATCGGCCAAAACTGATTATTGCCGGTGCAAGCGCTTACCCGCGTATCATAGATTTTGAAGCATTTGCCCAAATTGCCGAATCGGTAAACGCTTATTTGATGGTGGATATGGCCCACATTGCCGGGCTGGTGGCGGCCGGGCTTCATCCGTCTCCCATCCCTTTTGCGGATGTCACAACTTCAACAACTCACAAAACATTAAGAGGCCCTCGCGGTGGCTTGATTCTGGCGAGAACCGACTATAGCGCCAAACTGAATAGCGCAATATTCCCCGGAATTCAGGGGGGACCGCTGATGCATGTGATTGCCGCTAAAGCGGTTGCTTTCAAGGAAGCGTTGAGCGATTCGTTTGTGGTTTATCAGAAAAATGTGGTTAACAATGCAAAGGCTCTTGCAAACTGTCTGATGGACCATGGTATAAAACTGGTTTCGGGCGGCACCGATAACCACATGATGATTATCGATTTAAGGAATCTTAACATCACCGGAAAGGACGCCGAAGACGCACTGGGCCATGCCGGGATGACCGTCAACAAGAACTCCATACCATTTGAAACGCTCAGCCCGTCCGTAACCAGCGGTATTCGTATCGGAACGCCTGCAGTTACCACAAGAGGCATGAAAACGCCGGAGATGCAAATAATTGCAGACCTTATTGTCGATGTGCTCCAAAATTACGACAATGACGGTCTTATTATGAATACCAAGACAAAAGTCCGCGAACTTTGCGGGGATTTTCCTCTTTATGGCAATGAATTTAAGGCAGCAGGATAAAAAGTGTCTGGAAAAAGCAATCGCCCTTCGTGGCCTACCTATTTTATGGATATTACGTTTCTTGTGGCCAAACGTTCTACATGTCTCCGGCGGGCTGTGGGTGCTTTGATTGTAAAGGACAAAAGAATTCTGTCTACCGGCTATAACGGCGCCCCGACCGGCCTTAAACACTGTCTTGAAATCGGATGCCTGCGTGAAAAATTGAACGTGCCCTCGGGTGAGAGACATGAACTGTGCCGGGGTATACATGCTGAACAGAATGCGATTATTCAGGCCGCCTATCACGGTGTTTCCATAAAGGATGCAACGCTTTTCTGTACGAACATGCCGTGTTCCATATGTGCTAAAATGATCATCAATGCCGGAATAAAACAGATTTACTATCATTCCGGGTATGCAGATGCCATGTCAAAAGAAATGCTTACGGAGGCAGGTATTGACTTAATTCAATTTGATGCCGGTTAGCGGGGAGGAATTCATGAAATGTCCATTTTGTGCAGAAATTAACAACAAAGTTATCGACTCTAGATTGAGCAAGGATGGGAATGTCATTCGCAGGCGCAGAGAATGTATTGTATGCAGTAGGCGATTTACAACCTACGAGCATATTGAGGAAATCCCTGTTATGATCATCAAAAAGGATGGGCGTCGAGAAGTCTTTTCCATTGATAAATTACGTTCGGGTATCCAAAAAGCATGTCAGAAGCGAAATATAAGTGTTAATAGTATTGAAGAATTTCTTGATGAGCTGGAACGTGATCTCAGAGAATCCGGCGAAAAGGAGATACCTTCCCATAAAATCGGCGAAAAAGTCATGGCCAAACTTTATGAAATAGACGATGTTGCATACGTGAGGTTTGCATCAGTGTATAGAGAATTCAAAGATGTAAACGATTTTGTTTCTGAACTAAAAAGCCTTTTGAACGAACATAAACCCGAATAGACGGGACATAATGCACGACGAGTATTTCATGAAAATGGCACTTGATCTTGCGAAAAAGGGAGAGGGCTTTACTTCCCCCAACCCCATGGTCGGTGCCATAATTGTTAAAGAGGGAAAGGTCGTAGGGAAAGGATACCATCATGCTGCGGGCAAAGCTCATGCCGAAGTTAATGCCATAGATGATGCCGGAGCTTTGGCCCGGGGAGCAACCCTTTATGTTACCCTTGAGCCGTGCAATCATACGGGACGAACGCCTCCCTGCACGGAAAAGATACTTTCAGCCGGCATCAAACGGGTCGTTGTTGCGATGCATGACCCGAATCCGGATGTTAAGGGAGGGGGTATAGATTATTTAAAGCGACGGGGGATTATTGTTAAAACCGGTATTTGTGAGGAACAAGCGGAAAGACTGAATGAAATTTTTATAAAATACGTTAAGACAAATCGTCCATTTACGATCATCAAATGTGCGGCCACGTTGGACGGGAGGATTGCAACAAGAACCGGGGATTCCCGGTGGGTTACCGGTGAAGAATCAAGAAAATTCGTTCACCGTCTAAGGCATTCTGTGGACGCTATTATGGTGGGCATTAATACGGTAGAAAAAGATGACCCCAGTCTAACAACCCGGATGGAAAATAGTATAGGAGGCCTAAAGGGCCTTGATCCGGTGAGGATTGTTCTTGATACCCATCTTAAAATTATTGAAGACGCTAAGCTGTTTCGGCTCGATTCCGATTCTGATACCATCATTATAACCGGTCAATCGGTTTCAGAGGACAAAAAGGAAAGAATTGAACAACTGGGTGCAAAGATTATTGAGTCACCTGTCAAGGACGGTCTGATCGATCTTGATAACCTCATGGACCGCTTAGGAGAATTGGGTATAACCAGTCTTCTGATCGAAGGGGGCAGCCGGGTTATTGCATCAGCCCTGTCAGCCGGAATTGTTGAAAAAATTTTCTTTTTCTTCGCACCCAAAATCCTTGGTGGAGATGATGGTGTGCCTATCTGTAAAGGACAGGGAGCGGATTTGATGGAAAATTGTATACCGGTAAAAGACATTACTGTCAGACAATTCGGCAACGATGTTATGATTCAAGGATATATCGCCAAATGATCTAACTTGAAGTCTGTATTAATTTTTTTTGAAAGAAATAATTCGAGATGTTTACAACACGGTAGAGAGACATTATATTTAGTGTTTATATACCCAAATCACCTATTTTTTAAGTTATGTTTACCGGAATCATAGAAGGTCTGGGAACCATTATTGAGATACGGTCTCAAGGCCAGGGAAAACGATTTTCTTTTAACGCGGATTTTGTTCCCGAGAAGACCAAGATCGGAGACAGTATTTCCGTGAGCGGCGTCTGTTTGACAGTGGTTGCGATCCATGGCAAACGGTTTCAAGTTGATGTGTCACCTGAAACTCTTGCAAGGACAATTTTTGGCAGGGCGAAGATCGGAGATCGTGTGAACCTTGAGCGTGCCCTTCAACTTTCCGGACGTATAGACGGGCATCTTGTTTCAGGACATATCGACGGCATGGGAACCATAAAGCAAAAACAAAACACAGGCAATGCCGTCATTGTTGGTATCGGAGTGCCCGAATCCTTTTCACGTTATATGATAAAAAAAGGTTCGATCGCAGTGGACGGCATCAGTCTTACGATCAACAACTGTGATCGCGGTAGTTTTGACGTCAGTATAATCCCGCATACTGCAAAATTGACAACGATGGCGATCAGCAGGGTCGGGGATTCGGTTAATATTGAAACGGATATGATCGGAAAATATGTTGAACGCTTTGTCACAAAAATACAAGACCATGGTAAAAAAGATCAAACCGGGCGGTCTATGGATATGCAATTTCTGGCCAAAACCGGTTTTATTTAAATCCATTGCCTAATTTTTATTAAGGAGAAAATAATTAATAATGTCACTGATAAGCATTGAAGATGCCATTAAAGAAATAAGGGACGGACGTATGGTCATTCTCGTTGATGATGAAGACCGAGAGAATGAGGGCGACCTTACAATGGCTGCCCAAGCGGTTACACCTGAAGCCATTAATTTCATGGCAAAATACGGTCGAGGACTTATCTGCCTCTCCATGACCGCAGAGAAAATAGATGCTCTGAATCTTCCCCTGATGGTTGACAACAACACATCACAGTTTCAGACTGGTTTTACTGTATCCATCGAAGCCCGATGCGGCGTAACAACCGGTATTTCTGCCGCGGACCGTGCCACCACTATCCTTGCGGCTGTGGCAGATAATGCCAAGCCGACGGATCTTGTGCGGCCCGGACATGTATTCCCCTTGAGAGGCAAAGATGGCGGAGTGATTGTGCGTGCCGGTCAGACTGAGGGATCTATAGATCTGGCGCGTCTTGCGGGTTTAAAGCCTGCCGGCGTAATTTGTGAAATCATGGATGAAGACGGTACCATGGCCAGAATGCCGGCTCTGGAAAATTTTAGCAAAGAACATGATATAAAAATATGTACCATTGCCGATCTCATTGAATACCGGATGCGCACCGAATTGTTTGTGAAAAGAGCAGCGGAAACGGTTGTCCCCACTTCAATGGCCGGAGAATTCAAAGCCATTGTTTACGAAAATGCTGTGGATGATTTACTTCATATCGCCATGGTGAAGGGTGACATCGATTCCGATAAGCCTGTACTTGTTCGGGTTCATTCGGAATGTCTGACAGGAGATATTTTCAGTTCACTCCGCTGTGACTGTGGAGAACAACTGCATAAGGCCATGAAAATGATTGACAAGGAAGGTGCCGGAATATTGCTTTATATCCGCCAGGAGGGGAGAGGGATCGGCCTTGTTAATAAATTAAAAGCATATGCACTCCAGGATCAGGGCCTTGACACGGTTGAGGCAAACCTAGAACTCGGATTCAAGCCTGATTTGAGAAATTACGGCATCGGTGCACAAATTCTTGTTGATTTGGGAGTTAGAAAGATGAGACTTCTTACAAACAATCCCAAGAAAGTTGTCGGGCTTGACGGATATGGACTCAGTATCGTGGAGCAGACAAAGATTGAAATAGAGCCCAATGAATATAACCGGTGTTATCTGGAGTGCAAGAAGGCTAAGATGGGACATCTGTTAAATATTGATACCGTACCCTAAACCGGATAAATCGGGACAAACCGGGAGGAATGTAAATGCCAAAAATTTTAGAAGCCAACCTGCTGGCAGAGGGCAAAAAATTTGCACTTGTGGTAAGCCGTTTTAATGATTTTATCACCGACAGGCTTAAAGAGGGCGCCCTTGACGGACTGTTACGCTCCGGCGCCCGGGACGAAGACATAGAAATTGTGAAGGTTCCCGGTGCATTTGAAATACCGTTGATGGCGAAAAAAATGGCGGAAACGGGTCGATATCATGCCGTTGTTTGTCTGGGTGCGGTCATTCGGGGGGCAACGCCACATTTTGATTATGTCAGTGCCGAGGTCTCCAAAGGGATCGCCATGGTCAGTCTGGATTCCGGAATTCCGGTTATTTTTGGCATTGTGACAACCGACACCATTGAGCAGGCCATCGAGCGTGCCGGAACAAAAGCCGGCAATAAAGGATGGGATGCTGCAATAAGCGCTGTTGAGATGGCAAATTTGATTGAGGTTGTCGACCGGGCATAACCATGGGAAACCGACGTAAGTCACGAGAACTTGCCATGCAGGCGCTCTTTTATATGGATATGAGTCAGGATGACTCAAATGAGATGCTGGAAAGGTTCTGTGACAATTTTTCTCCCCCGGAAAAAATGCTCCCCTTTTTTCTTAATCTTGTAAAGGGGGTTATTCGGGAAAAAGGTGAAATTGATTCGATTCTTAAACGGTTTTCCGACCACTGGAAGCTCAACCGCATGTCCTGTGTTGACAGAAACACAATGAGAGTTGCCATATATGAACTGCTTTACTGCCATGATATTCCACATAAAGTATCCATAAATGAGGCGATTGACATGGGAAAGAAGTTCGGTTCCAAGGAATCAGGCGCCTTTATCAATGGAATTCTGGACAGCATTCGCATTGCAATTGAAAAAAAAGAGATTCATGTAAAGGATACAATTCAATAAAACCAAACCCCAAGGAGGCTGTGTTGATTATTAAAGAACTTGTTGTTGGGCCGCTTATGGCAAATTGTTTTATTTTCGGATGTAAAGAAACAAAGGAAGCTGTTGTCATCGATCCCGGGGGGGATGCCGACAGAATTATGTTCTCGCTTGCAGATTCCGAGTTAAAAGTAAAATATATCATCAATACACATGGTCATTTTGACCATGTCGCTGCAAATGGAAAAATAAAAGATGCAACCGGCGCAGACATCCTGATCCATCCCCTTGATGCTTCCATGCTGGGTTCGATTTCAACCAATGCCGCTCTTTTTGGAATTTCAGTAGAAAATTCGCCGCCATGTGATCAAACCATTGAAGAAGGCGACACCGTCTCTTTTGGAAAAATTACGTTAAAGGTTATTCATACGCCGGGGCATACGCCGGGGGGCATTTCACTGTATACGGATAAAATCGTTTTTGTGGGAGATACGCTTTTTGCCGGTTCCATCGGGCGCACCGATTTTCCCGGCGGAGATTTTAACACCCTTATATCGAGCGTTCGTACAAAGCTTTTCAAAATGGACGATGATGTAAGAGTTCTTTCAGGACATGGCCCGGAAACAAGCATCGGCAGTGAAAAGCGCTTTAATCCATTTGTGGGCCTATTTTAAAAGGTATCGGATCGTTTCGATTAGTTTAGCGCACAATCCCTTGAACGTTGCGAGTATTCCGGAGTCCTCCCTATGTGCTATCCGCTTGGCGCCCGGCGCTTAATGCCAGCAGCATTTCCTCTCTCTCGGCTCGCACCTGATCCTTAATCCTTTTGACATGGCCTCGGCCCAACCCCTTGACCTCACAGCCAAGTTCGAAATAGCGCTTGATTTGAGTGTCATCCAATATACCGAAGCAGTCGATGACTGCCAGCGGAGAGCCGGCGGTCTCCACTACTTTATCGGGGTCCAGATCTAAATAATGCTTGTGTCTGACGGCGAAAATAACCGCATCGGAACCACATAACGCCTGTGACAAGTCTTGCTCAACGTGCAGGTCGGTAAGTTTGCCCTGGCTGCGAAAGAACCTTTTCAGGCTATGCGTCGGGGAAGGGTACTCGTCTTGCTTTTCAAATTCCCACCAATGCTGTACATAGGGGTCGTGCACCCTGAGTTCAGCTCCCATTTCGGTGAGTCTGCGAACGATCAACTCAGATCCGCTGTATCGAGTGTCTCCAACATCCTCGCGATAAGAGGCTCCAAGGAGCAGGATTTCGGCGGCCGCCAGCGGACGGCTCATATTGCGAAGTGCATCACGGGTAAGCTGGGCAACCCAGGGGGGTAATCTTGAAAATGTCGTCTTCAAACCCATGGATGTGTCGGTATGCCCACATACCCAGCCCACCGTCTTTGGGCAGGCAGTAGCCGCCAATGCCGGGTCCTGGAAAGATGATGTTGCTGTGGGTGGGTTTTTTTTTTTTAATGATACGGCGACCACCGAGATCTACACCGTTTCGTTCGGCGAACAGGCTCCACTC
>JAFDEW010000499.1 GCA_019310125.1 Deltaproteobacteria bacterium
GTGCGCATTTCTGAACGCCACGGGTATGAAACTTTAGCACGCGGTTTGGCCTACATCGGGTTCACGTGGATGGGGCTGATTTTTATCTTTATCTCAGTTTCCTTTTTCTTTGACATCTACAGGCTGCTCCATTTCCTGGCAAAGATGTTGACCCGGAGCCCTCTCGAGGATTTTACTCTTTCCCTCAGAAATTTCTGTACAATCGCCATTTTAGTCTCTTTTGCCGTGGTGATCTATGGCTATTTCGAGGCGCTTCATATCCGGACAGAACACGTGACCGTGAAAACATGCAAAATACCCGAAAAAATCGGGCGATTTCGAGTTGTGCAGATATCCGACGTCCACCTCGGCCTTATCGTCGGGGAATCCCGGCTTAAGCGGATCCTTCGGCAGGTCAGGGATGCCCGCCCGGACATTCTGGTATCGACGGGTGATCTCGTGGATGGCCAGATGGATGATTTGGAGATGCTGACAGATATGTTTCAGAAAATATCCGCAACGTATGGGAAATTTGCGGTTACCGGTAATCACGAATTTTATGCAGGCATTGATCGTGCCCTGGCATTTACCGAAAAGGCGGGCTTTACCGTCCTCAGGGGAGAAGGATTAACCGTATCCAATTTTCTCAATGTCGCGGGTGTAGACGACCCTGCCAGGAAACGCTATGGCCCGGACCGTGAAGCCTCTGAAAAGGCGCTGCTGGAAAAAATGCCCAGGGAAAAATTCACTCTCTTTTTGAAGCACCAGCCGGTAATCAGCAGCGAGTCGCTTGGAATGTTTGACCTTCAGCTTTCAGGTCACACCCACAAGGGGCAGATCTTTCCCTTTAATCTGGTTACAAAGATTTTCTACCGGATGCACACCGGCCTATCAAAGGTCGATGGTAATGCGCTGCTATATGTCAGCAGGGGTTCAGGGACCTGGGGGCCGCCGGTTCGATTTTTGTCGCCACCGGAGGTGACAGTCATCGACATAACATACAAGAGTGTTCAATAGATAAGAAAAATCATCAGAGCGGATTTTGGGGACGTCCATTTGATTATAACTTTATCCCCTTTAAAATAGACTATGATGTTGAAAGATTGATATTTGAAAACTGTATGTGTGTAATATTTTAATAAACCAGAATCTATAAGGACTTCCTTTATGAAAGAGTCCATACTTTCATATCAACAACAAGATCCGATGATAATCATTGACAGCAAATCATTACCTATACCGGTGCTCGCCACCGGAAAGGGCTGGCTGGTGGTGGATAAACCCGCCGGCATTACCGTGCACAATGAACCCGGGCGAGGTGTTTGCTCCTTGGCATCTGCGTTTATTCAAAAAGAACCGTCCGTTTTAGCTCAGATAGATATGGACTCGGATTTCAGAGTCAATCCTGTTCATCGACTCGACAAGGAGACAAGCGGCATTATTCTACTGGCCGCCACTCAGGAAATGTTTCGATTTTTTTCAAAGCAGTTTGAATCCCGTCAGGTAAAAAAACGATATGTCGCTATTTTGCATGGCATGCTGGAAAACCCGCAAGGAGCCGACCCGTGGGGAACATGGCGCTGGGCGCTTGCCAAAACTGCCGGTGGACGACTTCACCCCGAAGGCGCCGGCCCACGGCAACCTGCCAGAACACGTTACCGAATCCTTGACCGAAGTGCCCATTACACGATGGTGGAAATTGAACTTCTCTCCGGCCGCAAGCATCAGATCCGGCGCCACGCAAAGCTATCCGGTCACGCGGTGGTCGGCGACGCCCGTTACGGCTCCAAACGGGCCGCAGATTATCTGAAAAAGAATTTTGCCTTTGATCGTCTTGCGCTGCATGCGCACGCGCTCACATTTCGACTGCCGGGCGGAACAGAGCCGGAAACCGTCACCACCGGCAATTCCAGGCCAGATGCAGAATCTATTTAAAAATGACCGGTAAAACTAAAAAAAGCTGAAATTACCTTGAAATGAAACCGTGGTCTGCCCTTGACCTTTGATAAATTATCAAGGGACTTCAAAAGGACGTTTATTAAAATGAACCCAGTTCGACAAATCGCATTTGGATATTCAACTAAATGTAACATTAGGTGTGGTCATTGTGTTGCCGCGGACGCGTCGCCCGGAACCGCAAAAATGGACTTTGACCGCGCGAAAGATATTATTCAAGAGATGGCCCGTTGTCATGTTACGGGTATCAGCTTTACAGCGGGTGAACCGCTTTTGTTTTTTGATGATATCTGCAAATTGATTCAGCTCTGCAGGAAAAATGGGATCTATTCAAGAATTGTTACCAACGGATACTGGGCAAAGACACTGGAAGAAACAGATCGCGTCGTTTCAGAATTGATGTCGAAGGGTTTGTCGCAATTTCGGCTCAGTTACAGTCGCTGGCATCAGCAACATGTTAACCGTGAAAACATCGTTCGCGCGGCGTTAAGCTGTCAAAAACATGGTCTTGATTATTTCATCTCCTTTGTTACTGATTTTTCAAAAAAGGATGATTCGTTTGAACAGTTTCTGAGGCAGCATCGTTTAAAATTTTTTCCGGAACCTGTCATTTATTTCGGTCGTGCAGGTGAATTCGATCGTCAACGGTTATTTACAGATTATCCACCCAATGTGTGTTCAATGAATCCATACCTTTCTCCGGAACTGGACATGTTTGCCTGTTGTGACGCGGCAAATTGCTTTTCAAACACACATTTTTTCTATCTCGGAAACCTTTGCAGTGATAGCATCGACGCGTTGTTTCGGAAAGGGGAAACCCATGTATTGTATCATCTTATCAGGACCATGGGGCTTACAAACATGGCTTCCTATTTAGGATTCAAGGCCCGTGAAATTGTTCAATATAGAAAGTGTGAGTTGTGTGAAAAACTTTTTAACTCCAAAGAGAATCTGAGCATTCTGACAAAAGCGGCATCGTCGGAGTTAATCAACTGGAGGCGGTAAAGCCAATACGGGGAGATTCCGGGACATCCTATAGACTGGGGTCAAACCATGATCATTGATTATAGCACCTTAAATTTGCGAAAAAACAGGGAACGGTCTTGAGCGTGAACTGAACGGCTTCAACCCTAAACAAAGGGAGACCATAGGGGTCGCATTTTAATTATTCACTATCCCAAACGCAACGCCATAAATTTATTATAAACTACAGGACCTTGAAGGCGCGGAAAGCAAAACGAAAACAAGAAAAAGTACGATGAGATATCCGAAAAAGCCTATGCTTTCAAAATCACGGTTCATTGCCGGCCTGCAATGTCCACTGCGACTTTGGTATCAATGTTACCATTCCGAACTGGCGACAAAACCGCCACCCGGCCAGCAAGCACTTTTTGACACGGGACATGAAGTGGGAAGATTGGCGACGTCCTTGTACACAAACGGTGTCCGTATTCAAGAGAGTTACCGTCATCACGTGAAGGCTGAGGAATCCACCCGCAACGCCATGAGCAACACAACTGTCGCTGCAATTTATGAGGCGGCATTCACTTACCATAGAATCCGGATTCGGG
>JAFDEW010000157.1 GCA_019310125.1 Deltaproteobacteria bacterium
GCCTATGACCGAATGAACAACCTTCAAAAAGTGTCAGCAGACAAAGTGACGCTCTGTATCGGCAAGGACAACTGGCCCTTGCCGATACCCATCGTGAAGGCAGGCGTAAAATGGGTATTCGACGCAGAACAAGGGAAACAGGAGATTTTGAACCGGAGAATCGGCAGAAATGAGCTGCATGTTATGGACGTGCTTCATGCCTATATCGACGCACAGCATGAATACGCGAGCAAGGATTGTGGAGGCCGCGGAGTGGTGGAATTCGCCCAGAACCTCATCAGCACCCAAGGCAAACGCGACGGGCTCTACTGGGAGGTGAAGGAAGGCGAAAAAGAGAGTCCTCTGGGGCCTCTGGTTGCGCAGGCGGCAAAAGAAGGATACGCTGATGCGGACCTTTCGCCGTTCTACGGGTATTATTATAAAATCCTCAAGGGCCAGGGGAAACATGCCCAAGGAGGCGCGTACGATTATGTGGTTAAAGGCAAGATGCTGTTAGGCTTTGCCCTGGTCGCATATCCCTCGGAATACGGGAATTCCGGAGTCATGGCCTTTATTGTGAACCAGGAGGGGATCATTCATGAAAAAGATCTTGGCAAGGATACCACGCGAATGGCTGAGGAGATGAAAATTTTCGATCCTGACGAGACTTGGAAAATGGTAAAGGAGACATTACCCGGTGTCCATCCATAAAGGAGATCCCGTGATGTTTTCGGGGAGGTTGAAAACTCGCTCGGGCCTTGCCGGAAACCAAAATCTACCATTTCTGGATGGACACTACCTAAGCAAGACAAATAACCGGCTTTTCCATATAAGCGGGGGCGACTAATCTCGTAAAAAACAACATACATGATGCCTGTATTTTCAAGAAGTTGTAAAATTCCAGAGACAAAAAAAGGGAGTTATGTTAGATCCTAACCCCCTTTTTTTAAATCACAAATCTGACAATTTAGAATGCAGTATATCAGCCATGTGAACAATATCCATAGCAATTTCTATACCTTCATCCGTGCTCATTTGGTCAAATGTGACCCGGATCCTTCCTTTATTCCCAATACGTTCGCACTTTGTTAATCTTTGAAACACATTGCTAAATTTAAGGCGAATTTCCTTTGGCAACTCTTCTGTTTTGAGACGCATTAAATGGTTAATAAAGGCATCTCCAACTCTTTCTTGAATATTTTTCGGACTTTTTACGAGACCGTCAATATTGCGCTACTCTAAAATTTCAAGGACCGTGTGTTTTTTTTCCTTGGCAGAGGCAGCACTTAATATCGTACGTATGGCTTGAACATTCCGGCCCTTTTTCCCGATAACCTTCCCAATATCCTCTTTGGCAACTCTAAGCTTTAATACCGTGACTTGGTCTCCCTGTATTTCTGAAATCTCAAGCTCTTCCGGGTTGTCAACCATTGTCTGCACAATGTTCTTTATCAGGTCTTTCATGGCTCCGTCTCTTTCGTTGGCTGTTAAGAATTATAAAATTATGAATGAAATGTTTTTTCAGAGACTTAAACGGCAGTTCCATTTTTGAAGTTACCTTAAACAAATCGCCATGGAAAGTGCCGGCCTATAGTGCTTTAACCTTGACGGCCTGGGGGCCCCTAGAGGTCTCTTTTATTTCAAAAGATACTCGATCTAACTTTTGAAGCCCGAAATGGCCATGGTCTTCGATACCCTTATTGTGCATAAAAATTTCCCCATGGTTTTCGGTTTGGATAAAACCATAGCCTTTTTTCTCACTGTACCATTTTACCGTTCCTTCTTCCATACGCAACCTTTCTTTTAAAACCTTTTTAGAGTGTTATTTTACATCATTATAAAAATGAAATGATGTTGATATCCGCCCTGTTAATCTTAACATGTCAAGCCCATGGCTGATTAAAAAACATTTCAAGACCATTTATTTGTCTTTGCTATTTTAATTACATTTTATATACATTACAAGTCTTATGATGTTATTCTTTAAACAAGGTTTAAAATAGGCAAATCCCATCAAGATGGTTTGTGCAGATTTTAAGTGTCAAACAGATATAATTAAACGTCTCGGAAACTCTATAACTATTTGAGAATAAGAGTTTATTAATGGTAACCTGTTTATCTCATCAGAATGGAATGCTGGAATATTGGCCCCGGTGAAATAGAAAAAAGTTTCAGTGGTTAAAAATATTGGGGATAAAGGCGGAAGTAAAACATTATAATTATAAAAAAATCCTTCAAACCCATTATTCCATTACTCCATTATTCCACTATTCCAATTGGGCCTGCCCGCTCGTGCCTTGCAATGGCAGGCGGGGCGAAGCCCCTAAGTTCTTGCTTGTAACTATTCGGAAAAAAAGTTATAAGCTTCTTTCACTGATTTTTTTGAACGAATCATTAACGTCAAATAATTATCCTTTTCAATACATATAAAATATCATGGGCCTATTATCATCACGCGTTTCCATTACATGCTATAAAGTCTCGGGTCAACTGGACGGTTCCGTTCATGAAACCGTCTACAATGGTCTTAAACAACATGCAATTCCCAAAATTGAAGATGATGATTCGGAAACTTTGGTGGGATGGACATCCTTTGATAATCCCTATGCGCCTGATTTCGAGGGGTATTCATTTGTTTTCGGCGCCCACATGGTTTTTGCTTTAAGGATTGACAAAAAATCCATTTCACCGAAACTCGTTCAGAAACATTATGCTCTGGACGTTGCCAAACATCTTGCAGAGACCGGCCGTAAATTTTTATCCGGCAATGAGAAAAAAACCGTCAAAGAAAATGTCATCAAATCCCTGGGCCGCCGTATTCCGGCCATACCTAACGTATATGATGTGGTGTGGGATTATCAGAAATCCTCCCTGTGGTTTTTTTCCAACCTGAAATCAGCCAATGAGGTGCTGGAAACACTTTTTATCAAATCCTTTGGCATTCCGTTGATCCGCTTGTTCCCCTATACAACGGCAGAGCTTGTCGGCGGACTATCGGACGGAGAGCGCGATCTTTTGTTAAAACTGGCACCCAACCCATCAGAGGAGTAACCCATGCTGGATATGGCCGTAGCGTATAACCGCTACAAATTCTTAGGAAACGAATTTTTGACCTGGTTGTGGTTCATGATTGAAACCGATCAGGACGGGTTGCGCCGGTATGACCCCGACCTTGTATCCTTGAACATCGGCAGTCGGATGGTGCTTGAAAACACGCATAACAACGCCAAAGAGACCGTTACCATTAAAGGCGATGATGCCAACCTTGAAGAAGGCCTGCTGGCCCTGACAAAAGGGGCCGTTGTTACCGAAATACACCTGTCCTATAAAACCGGGGCCCAACGCTGGCAATTTGGCCTCAAAGGAGAAAGCCTCAACATCTCCAACCTGAAACTACCGGAGACCGGACCCGTGGAAACCCCGGAAGATCTTGAGGGCGTTGTTATGGAAAAAGCGTATCTGGTGGAAAAGGTTATTGGGCTGATAAACACTCTTTTTTCCCATTTCGTCAAGCTTCGGGTATCCAATACGTGGCCCAACCAAACGGTTTCTCAAATTCGGAAGTGGGCATCATCATAGAGCAATCGCATTCCCAATATGGGTCACGAGCCAGGGGCCTTGCCAATGTAATTCCCGGAATTTCTATAATCGGTTGGAAAGAGAACCACGCCGTCTTGGAGCGTTCTCCCTGTATCGGGAGTCAAATGCGTTAGCCCTTTCTTTTGAAAACATGGACCTTGACATTTTTTTCTAAGCAAGTTAAATAAAATCGGCTTTATTCGAGGGTGGCAATATGAATGAAGCCGTCTCTATGCGGGAGTGCCTGAAGTTTCATATCTGAAAAAGGATTGCTCTATGAATCAAGAGTTAACTCCGGAGGAAGAGGAGGCGCTAAAGCATGTTGCCTCAAAACTCGAATCCTATGAAGAGCAAAGAGGAAATCTTATCCCAATCCTCCAGATGGTCCAGGAAACGGTTGCCTATCTTCCCCCTGAAGCCATAAAATTAGTTGCGGAGTACCTCCATATTATTGAATGTGAGGTTTATGGCGTTGCAACATTTTATAACCAGTTTCGCTTTCATCCCCCCGGGAAACATCCGATCAAGGTTTGTCTGGGCACTGCCTGCCATGTCAGAGGCGGTGACATTATCCTTGAAAATTTTGAACGAAAGCTTGGGATACATTTCGGTGAAACCACCCCTGACAGAGAATTCAGTATTGAAAAAGTCGCCTGTGTGGGATGCTGTGCGTTAGCGCCCGTGGCTATTATTGATGAAACCGTTCATGGCCATATGGCGCCCAGCAAGGTGGAAGGACTTCTGTTGCGGATTGAAATAGAAAAAGAAATGGAAGAAAGAGCAAAGAAAAAAGATGAATCCGGCCAGTAATGAAAAAATAGATCAGACATTCGACGCCATTTACAAAGAAGCCGAGAAGCGTCGAAATGAATTCAGGGAAGACCCTGTTCCTAAAATACATATTGGCCTGGCCACCTGCGGCATTGCCTCCGGCGCCCTTGAAACCAAAAAAGCATTTGAAGACGCGCTTGAGGAATACAATGTTGACGCCCGTATCCATACGGTGGGATGTTTGGGACATTGCTATGCGGAACCGGTGGTTGTCATAGACCACCCGGACTCGGGATTTCCACCGATTTTCTATCATGAGGTGAATGCGGGCAAGGCCAAGATGCTCACCAAGCTTTTCTTAAAAGAAGGCGATCCCCGATTCGAGCACGTTTACGGAGCCATGGAAGAAAACGATCTGATTCCTTCGGTCATGGAGTTTACCCGGTTTAACCGGGAAAAACGTGTGGTCATGGAAAAATGCGGGCATATTGATCCGGAAGACATTTACGACTACATTGCTGACGGCGGATATTCAACCCTTGTCAAGGCCTTAAAACTCAGTCCCGATGAGATCATCAAAGAAGTGCAGAATTCCGGTTTGAGGGGAAGAGGGGGCGCGGGATTTCCCACGGGCAGAAAATGGGAACTGGCAAAAAATACCGGAGAACAAGAAAAAATAGTGATCTGCAACGCAGACGAAGGAGACCCCGGCGCCTATATGGACCGAACCATCCTGGAAAGCAATCCCCACCAGGTCATCGAAGGCATGGCCATTTGCGCGTATGCGGTGGGAGCAAAAAAAGCGATCATTTATGTGAGGGCGGAATATCCGCTTGCGGTCACCATCGTCACAAAAGCGATCCGGCAGGCAAGAGAACTGGGCCTTTTGGGAGAATCGGTTTTGGGAAGCCCCTTTGATTTGGAAATTGATGTGTTTCGGGGATCCGGGGCGTTTGTCTGTGGTGAGGAAACGGCCCTGATCCGATCCATCGAGGGGTATAGAGGCATGCCCCGTCACCGTCCGCCGTATCCGGTTCAAAAAGGTCTGTGGAACAACCCCACGGTCATTAACAATGTAAAAACTTTGGCCTCGGTTCCTCCGATACTGGATCACGGCGCCGACTGGTACAGAGACATCGGCACCGAAAACACTCCGGGCACCGCTATTTTCTCCGTGGTTGGTAATGTGGTTCACGCGGGTTTGGTTGAAATACCCATGGGCGTGTCTTTGAGGACCCTTATTTTCGATATCTGCGGCGGTATTCCCAATAACAAAAAATTCAAAGCCGTTCAGATCGGGGGACCGTCGGGCGGTTGCCTGAATGAAGATTTTCTGGATACTCCCATTGATTTCGATTCTTTGACCGAAGCCGGGGCAATGATGGGATCCGGCGGCATGGTGGTCATGGATGAAGATACCTGCATGGTGGAGGTGTCCCGTTATTTTCTTGATTTCACCCAAAACGAATCTTGCGGGAAATGCACATTTTGCAGAATCGGGACCTATCATCTTCTTAAAATACTGGAGCGGTTAACCAGGGGCGAAGGTGAAGACGGCGACATTGAACTGCTGGAGACGTTGAGTATAGACATAAAAGCCGGGTCCCTTTGCGGGCTGGGTAAAACCGCCCCGAATCCGGTACTGACGTCAATTAAATATTTCAGGGAGGAATACGAAGCCCATATATATGAAAAGCGGTGTCCGGCCCTGATGTGCCGGCCCATGATCGCCTTTTATTTTGATTTGGACCTGTGTGCTCGAGGGTGTGATGCATGTGCCACTTGCTGTCCGGTGGAGGCGGTATTTACCACCAGCAATCGAAAAAAGGGGGTTGACCAGGATCTTTGTGTAAAATGTGGTGAGTGCATGGTGGCCTGCCCGCCGGAATATGATGCGGTTCGAAAGGTATCCCCTCCGCATCTGGTTCCCCATATCGAAAAACCGCCGGAAAAAAAGAAAAAGGATTAGAAGGTATGCCTAAATTCCTGGTGGATAATAAAGAAATTGAAGCAAAACAAGGGACAACCTTACTTAAGGCCTGCCTGGATAACCAAATCTATATCCCGAACCTCTGCTACTTGGAAGGCATTGATCCCCCTTCCGTGTCGTGCCGGATGTGTTTTGTTGAAATCGAGGGTGAAAGACAGCCGGTAACCTCCTGTACCGTTTTGGTCAAAGATGACATGGTTGTCAAAACCGACAGCCCTGCGGTACGGCAATTGCAACGAAGCGCGCTTCGGCTTCTTTTATCGGTTCACCATGTAGACTGTAAGAATTGCCAGGCCAATAAAAAATGCGAATTGCAGCGAATGGCAAAATTCTTAAAGGTGGGATTAAAGCCCAAAAGCCTGGGCATACACCTAAAAGAAATGGAGATAGACCGGAGCCATCCTTTTTTGGA
>JAFDEW010000158.1 GCA_019310125.1 Deltaproteobacteria bacterium
TCGAAGCTCGGCATAATTTCAAAAACATTGTGTTTTAGGATATCAGAAAGGCAAATCTCATTTTTTTTCTTTGCTTTTTTTGCATTTTTGTAAAAAATACGATATATGAACTTTTGATGGAGGTGTTTGGTCCTGCGGTCTTCTCAATATATCTGTAATTGACTAATATTTTGATTACTCTCAACGAAAAACACAACTCTGATAAGTTTTACCTTCCAGCCATTTTACCTTCCCACCTTTTTCAAATATTAAAAGAATCTAATATTTTAATTGCTCAATACACTTAATCAAGACACAAAAGTGTCTCAATGCTATTCCTCTGATACACACTTGATTCATTCGATCAACGCTTTTACTTCATAAATAACAGTTAGTTAACCAGTGATAATATATTGGCATATTTTTTGCCATATAGACTTCAATCATTCATTAAAAAATCGGATGAAGTTACTAAAATTAGCTATGCTCCAACACAACCCTATTTTGATCGTTCTTGGCAGTTACCGGATATTAAAAAATTGAACTAAAAAACTGATAGGAGAAGAGGAAATGAAAAAAGCATTACTGACATTATTGGCATTTGCTGTGCTGGCAAATCCTGTATTTGCTCAAACGGATGAAGATCTCCCCGATGTCCAGTATTATGGGTACAAAATTGTTCATCATATGGCAGCAGTGGTAGACCATATTGAGAAATTTGGCTTTAACACCTTTGATCACCCACGCATTGCTGATTATCGCTCCTTTGTAATTACCCCTGCACTGGACCATTTCTATAGCAAGGCTGTGGCTGACGTACGATTTGGTCCGGTCATCATCGACACACCAGCTAAGGATGATCGCTATTCCAGCCTCGAAATATTCGATGTTGAACACCATGCTATTTTTGATAAGGTTACAGTCAAAGAGGGTGAGCGTTTTGTTCTGGTCCATGAGGATTACAATGGAAAACTTCCTAAGGGAACAGTGGTCAAGACCACATCCAACTTCCCCTTTGTTTTCATCCGCACTCAATCATTTTCATTCAATAATGATAAACTCGCTAACTCAATTCGTCATGAAGCGCGTATGTATGGGCTTTGGGAATCTGTTGAACTACCTAACCCTAAAGATACCCGAGCTTTGATCAAGTGGACCATAGCTAATTCCAAACCATATCCCCAAACCAAAGCGCTTATGGCAGAAGCGGCTGAGATCTATACACCTGCGGTCCATAAGGAAACCTTTGAGGATCTTAAAGCTTTTCTTGCTTCGGGAGGAGTGAGTGGCAATGTAGGTATGTTTGAGCCAGTCGACCATCCTGCCGGTGGCAGTCACAAGGTTCGCGCTGCGGGTACTTTGCTGGGCCATTTAGGTTTCCCGGTTCACCACGCCTATTATCAGCAAATTCCAGTGGACCGAACAGGAAAGAAGCTTGCAGGTGCCAATGGGCCTTTTGTCGTAAAATTACCGTACAAGCCAGGGGTCGATCTCTTCTGGTCTGTTACCCGTTACGATGCGAATACGTTCCTGCCGCTTAATCCAGCAGATATCGGTAACAATGATATTCAGGCATACAATGCTTTTAGTACCAAGCCTGACAAGAATGGTAATGTCACATTTACCTTCAGTAAAAAAGATCCAAAAGACGGGACATATTGGATGCCTGTAATGGATGGCGGCTACTACATTCTTGCCCGTTACTATGGTCCGACATCGCGACTCAACGGGAATACAGCGAAGGATATTATTTACAAAGGGACTCCGCTTGAGAAGAAATTCAAGACGGTGAAATTCTAATAGGAGCATTTAACCATAAAAAAAATCATTCAATAAATGAGGTGAACTAATGAGAAGAATTATTCCATTATTGTGTGCTCTAACTTTATTGATGCTCAGCACTACAGGTATTGCCGCAACGAAACAACCTGTAAAGAAATCTAGCCGGGCGCTTGAAGGGACGGTGAATACTCGGATAGGCAAATTGCAATTTGAAATGGGCTACCCAAGTGATGCAACCATCAAAAAGCTCTACAATGAACTCGATTTCCAACGCGCGGTCCAGGCATATATCTGGGGGCTGCCTATGGTGGAAATGGCTGAATGGCAAAAAGCGCAGAAGGATGTATTTAAAGCAGGCACAAATGATTTTGTTACCTATCAAGATTTTACGCAAAAGCTTGGAATACTTACAGCTAATGCAACAACGCCATATATGATGGCTTTTCCTAATACAAAAGAGACAGGTCCGATGGTTTTTGAAATTCCTGCTGGCCCAACCGCAGGAGGGCTTCTTGATTTTTGGGAAAGACCATTTTCAGATTTAGGGCAAACAGGTCCGGATAAAGGACAGGGTGCAAAATACCTGATTCTTGGTCCAGGGCATCCAGATATGAATCCAGAAGGATATATTGTTGTTCGTTCACCTCATTGGAATGTATTTTTAGGGCATCGTGTTTTACACCCAGATCCTAAAGTGGCTGCCCAGTTGACAAAGGAACATAAATTATATCCTTATGCTGAAAGAAAAAATCCTAAGCCAACCAGACATATTTCATCAAAAGGAAAAGATTGGGAAGCCTTTCAGCCTCGAGGATTAGAATACTTTGAGCGCCTTGCGAGTATATTAGAAGTCGAGCCGGTTGAACCCCGTGATTATATGATTATGGCTATGCTACGTCCGCTCGGTATTATGCCCGGTGTTAAATTTAATCCTAATGCCGAGCAAAAGGCTATTTTTGAGGAAGCAGCTATTGTTGGCGAGGCAATAGCAAGAGCTAATTCATATGAAAAGCGTTTTGAAGGAGCAAGAGTCTGGAAAGGAAAATATTGGGAAAAATCACTATTTCTTACGGACACCGATCAAGATCTTGATACGCATTCTCAATTAGATGAAAGAGCTTCGTGGTTTTATGAAGCAATAGGGGTCACCGATGGCATGATGGGCAAGATCGTCGGAGCCGGACAAGAATATTTAGAAGCTCAAAAAGACAGCGACGGCGAATGGCTTGACGGTGGTAAGAATTACAAACTAACTGTTCCAGCTAATGCGCCGGTTAAACAATTTTGGTCGGTTACGGTTTATGATAACGATGACCGTTGCTTGATTGATACGGGTAAATTACCGGACAAATCATCGCGTATGGGTTTGGAATTCAATAAAGATGGGTCCGTAGATCTCTATTTCGGCCCCGCTTTGCCAGCAGGTGCTCCAAAAGCCAACTGGACCAAAACCGTACCTGGAGAAGGCTGGTTTACTTATTTCCGTTTTTATGCGCCGACCCAACCTTACTTTGATCGTTCCTGGCAATTACCGGACATTGTGAAAGTCAAATAATTGAGATAGGAAACCAGACGATTTTGACCCGGACTTATCAAATGGAAAGCGTGGATTGTTAAATATACCACGATTGTTTATTTGGAAGGCTATCCAATATATTGGGGTGGTTGTATCTGGTGTGAAACCTTTGATACCTCCAACGAAGTTGTAACGAACCCCGATTGCATGTGACTGCTATTTATAAAGGCTCGATATAATTTAAAAAATATTGTGTTTTCGTATATCATAAGGGGTAAATCCATTTTCGGTAGTTTGCCTTTATTGCATTTCCGTAAGAAATAAGATATATGTACTTAAAATAGAGATGCTTGGACCTGTGGTGATGGCAAGATATGTCAAAAATAAAAACGTAAAATCGAGATGATGATTCGAGTCTCAAATCTTCAATAGCTGCGATGCTCTTCTTTGGTCATGGCGTCCCCTCCTTTTTCGGCTGTATGAGATTTCAATATGGGAGGACAATTAACACTGCCGCATGATCCGAAAAAGGGTTGTTCAGACGCTTACTCTTACATTGACACTCAAGGGAAATTCCTCTATAGTCTTTCCCCAGAAAAACAAGCTCTTATCACTTCGCTTTACTCGCTATCACTAAGGAGAAAACCACTATGAGAGGTAAACTGACAATCATTTTATTAATCGTTTTTTTCGCAAGTCCGATAGCAGCTCAAGAACTCACAGGAACCCTTCAACAGATTAAAAAATCCGGTCAAATCAGAATCGGCTATCGTGTGTCTGAACCACCCATGTCATTTTTGGACAAAGACGGCAAACCGACTGGTTATTCTATTGATATCTGTAAAAGTATCGTAACTGAAGTTGAGAACAAAATTGGTGCGGACGTAAAGGTGGAATATGTTCCTGTAACAGCTGATGGGCGGTTTAAAGCCCTGGGCGATAACAAAATTGATATATTATGTGGCTCAACTACTAAAACTCTTTCCCGTAGTGAACTTGTTGACTTTACGCAACTGACATTTGTCACCGGCGCTTCACTAATGACCTTAAAAGATAATAAGGATCATGATTCTGGCGGTCTTGATGGAAAGAAAATTGGCGTCGTGAAAGCCACAACGACCGCCTTCGAGTTAAAAAAACTAATTCGAGAAACATCAACGGATGCGGAAGTTGTCTTATTCAATTCAGCAAAAGAAAGCATCGATGCGTTACGAAAGAAGAAAATCGATGCCTTTTCTTCTGACCAGATCGTACTTATTGGTATAGCTATAAAAGATCATGACCCAATGAACTTTGTGATTAAGTCCGAAGTGTTCTCCTTTGAGCCTTTTGCACTTGCCGTAAGGCGAAATGATGCGGATTTTCGTCTTGTTGCAGATCGCGTGATATCTGATCTTTACCGATCAAAAAAGATACTTGAAATTTACGACAAATGGATTGGCAAGTTTACCCAACAAAGGCCGCCAATATTCGATGCAATGATCCGACTTAATGCAACACCAGAATGAGAATAAGAATAGCCGTATCATATTGCCAGGATTCTTATGGTAATAGGTAGCTTGACTCGATAAAAACTCAAACCTATGAGGAGGTCATGAATATCATTTTTAGAAGCATTTGTTCGGAAGTATCAACCTACTTCAAGCAGGTATTTCTCATAAAGAACTTTTGGATCCTGTTGCCGGGGATGATTGCGGTCTTATTGGTTTATGCTGCTCACCATTTCAACGTCTGCACTTGGGTCTTAAACAAGGCTTTCCTAGAGAATCTCGCATTGTGGCTGGTACCGATGATTTTGTTGGTTCTTATGTCAAAGAGTTTTATCAGCAGGGATCCATTAATGATTTACCTGGCGGTTCTGGTGGTGGTGTTTTTTGTGAGGGAGCTTGACGAGACACTACTTACTTTCTTTGGAAGCTCTTACATGGTCCAATCAAAAAAACCGGTGGATCTACTTTTGATCATCATGGGCCTTTGGGGCCTTTGCTGGTACGAGAAACTTTTTGGGAGCCTTAATCGGTTTATTGTGGTGAAGATCTCAATTTTCGGCGTGCTGTGGACATATTTTTTCTCCCAGGCAATTGCTCGCCGAGCATTCAGAAGTGTTTTGCCAAATGAGCGGTTATTGCATGTGCCTCTGGAGGAGACAGTGGAAACTGCTGCACACCTATTTTTTCTCGTTTTTGCAATTTGTTGCTTCTATTTCATACCGAATAGAAAGAAAGACGACCCATAAAGCTGCTGGAAAGTGTATCCAAATCACTTTCGGCCACCAAATCAATAGAATACCTCCAGCTACAGGAAATATGACATAAATACAACAATATGGTATTAATTGATGGGAAGAATCGATGGAATGAAGTGATGTGTTGATTACAGATCTCTTGCATACACACACAAAAAGGTCAATATGAGATATGTAATGGTGATCACACGAATCAGAGCTGTTTCAGATCGTTGGATAACTCCAACGTATTTCATTCTTACCAAACAAATAAAATATTGCCCCTCCCCATCCGAGAGAGGGGCATTCCTTTAACCACTCATCCATCAGCTTTAATAACCTTGAGACCTAACGCCGATTGTTTCTGGATGTCAACACCTTGATTTCCCCGGATTACCGGGATTCTATCTCTGGTTTTCCCGCTTTTAAATCCCTGTTGTGCCAGGTGAAAAAGGAGTAGTGATCAATCCGGGCAGTTACGGTTTTTCCAGTCGATGAGAATATCTTTTAATACCTGGGGCTTGGGGCCTTCTCCATCCTGGTCGGTGGTGATAAAATCGTCTATCCGACGGCAAAAACTTTCCGCTGTCATCTCTTGGGCCCAGTCATGGCAGTCCATACACGATGCTGCGTCTGGCCGGATCTGGATGTTAGGATCTGTTACGATCTGTTCCAGTGTGAGGCCTATAAGACTGTGGGGTGCCCCCTTTAGATGAAGCTTGGCAGGATCTACAGGCCAGTTTTCTGTCGTAATGGGTGTCTTCCATCCATGCTTTTTAACGCCTGTCTGACTGTCGCCGGCCATGATAAATCCCGGTAAAGTTATCACAAAAACCAATGCCAACACCCCTATTTTGGTGATGTTTTTAAAAACAGACTTTTTCATTTTTCAATACCCCTCCCCAAAAAATTAAGTTTTATTTCTGCAGAATGCTTTTGATAGTCGAATGCGAATAGGGTCGGGCCACGCCAACTATTTAATAACTTGTAAAAAGAGCTCAAAAAATGGTCATTTTTTTGGTCTTAAGCATACTGTTACCGTGAGCTAGGGTAAGGTGATGTCAATTGAAATTAATTTTCGAGCCTTTTTAATAAATTCATTGTCAAATGTTACGAATTTATCAGCTTTCATACTGGAAGCCAGATGGAGTGCATCCGCAAAATCAAGGCCTAATTCATACCATGATATGGCCTGAAATACGGTTTGCTGATCTTCAACACGCACATTCGGAAGCCCCATAATTTTCTGAAAACCTTTCATAATAGCGTCTTTGTTAATTCCATAGGCATGCCGTAATACCCATTCCGTTTCCAACATTACGGTTTTGGGAATAAAGATAACATCGCTCTCTAATATTTTCGCCGCACGTTTTGCCTGATTGGGATCATCTTTTGTCAGCAATTTAACCAGAAGATTTGTATCAACGGCAATCATATATTCTCCTTAGCTCCTTTTGCTATGGCGGCTTCCATATCTTTCAAAGATTTTTTTGGGCCTTTATAACCAACACATCCTATCACTTCCTCAATTTTTGTTTCTTTATACGGTTTCATCGGCTTAAGCTTAATGCCGTCACCAACATTTTCAATGACAAACTCAATCCCCGGCTTCCATCCGTGGAATACACGAATCGCCTTTGGGATAACGACTTGTCCTTTGTTTGAGAGCCGTGTCTTTTCCATAAGCACCTCTTTATTGTTTGTAAGACTAAAGTAAGACAATCATAACCGCTATTTTATCTTTTTACAACCATTAAAAAAAGATTCGATTTTACATCATCGATCAAATCCCAAAAAAAAACAGGATGTCAACTTAAAGCTAACATCCTGTATTTAATAAATATAAAAGCCCAGCATATGTTTGCCGAGCTTAGTATAATCGGTGGCGTCCCCAAGGGGATTTGAACCCCTGCTGCCGGCGTGAAAGGCCGGTGTCCTGGACCAGGCTAGACGATGGGGACGTGCGTAGCGATTTTCTGACTGGTGGGCCGTGCGCGGCTCGAACGCGCGACTCTCTGCTTAAAAGGCAGATACTCTACCAACTGAGTTAACGGCCCCTAAAAGCCTAATAAATTAACTATATTTATCAGCATTGTCAATAAAAAATCAATCGGAATTTGATAAAAGTTTTAATTGATAGTTTATTTTCGCCAGAATTCCGGTACGAGAAGGATGATGACCGTGTATATTTCAAGTCTTCCCAACAGCATACACCATATGAGTACCCATTTACCCAAATAGGGTATATGGGCAAAATTATCTGCCGGACCCACCATTCCCAGACCGGGTCCTATATTTCCGATGGTTGCTGCGACCGCGGCAATTGAAGTCATAAAATCGACGCCCATGCTTGCAATGAGTACGGAAGAAAAAGCAAACAGACCTATGTATAAGCCCATGAACCCGAGGACACTCCGCATAACATCCTCCGGAACGGACTTGCCACCGATTTTAATATGCTTGACCGAATGAGGATGAATCAGGGAAAACAGTTCTTTATAACAGTATTTAAAATAAAGCATCACCCGGAGGCATTTCATCCCTCCGCCGGTGGAGCCGGCCGACGCCCCTAAAAACATACATAATATTAAGATAATCTGGGACATGGCAGGCCACAATTCATAATCGGCAGTGGCATAGCCTGTGGTGGTAACAATGGATACCACTTGAAAAGAACCGAAGCGCAATGCCTGACCCAGGGTTTCGTATACAGATCCGTAGATATTAATAGACACAATACCCGTCAATACAAGAACGGCACCCAAAAAAAAACGACATTCCGAATCCCGCCAGAAGGCAAGGGGCTTTCCTCTCAGGAACTGATAATGAAGCGAAAAATTAATTCCGGCCAATATCATAAAAAAGATAAATACCGTATCCAAATACACACTGTTATAGTGAGCGATGGACGTGTTTTTGGTTGAAAATCCGCCGGTGGGCATTGTTGTGAAAGTGTGACACAGGGCATCATAAAAATCCATTCCCCCGATCATGAGAAGGAGGACCTCTGCCAGAGAAATAAGCGCATAAACTTTCCAGAGGATCATGGCGGTATCTCTGATACGAGGTTTGAGCTTATCCGGAACAGGACTTGGAACTTCGGCCTTGTAAAGCTGCATACCGCCGACACCCAAGAACGGCAGAATTGCTACGGATAAAACGATGATCCCCATTCCGCCCAGCCACTGGATAAAACTTCGCCAGAAAAGAAGTCCTTTTGATACTCCTTCTATATTCGTCAAAATCGACGATCCGGTGGTCGTAAATCCGGAAACAGATTCAAAGAACGCATCAATAAAAGTGCCGAATTCAGATCCCAGATAAAAGGGAAATGAGCCGAACAGGCCAATGGCTGTCCATCCGATGGCTACAATTGCCATGCCTTCACGATGGCTGATATAATCTACCTTTGCACTTCTGAAACAAACAATCAGTGATAATCCGGCAGCCAGGGTTATCCCCATGGCTTTAAGCAGCGGAATCACACTTTGATCCTTGTAGTAAAGACCAAAAAAAAGGGGGAATGCCATGCAGAGCCCCAAAAAAAAGAGTAATATTCCCACAATACTCAGAATAAAGTGCCACCGCATCTAAAAATACTCCAGTTTTACGGCGAGGATTTTTTCGATCTTGGGGATGGCCTGTCTTGTTGAGAAGATGATGATCCTGTCATTGGGTTCAATGACGCTTTCACCGGAGGGGATAATGACATTGTCGTTGCGGATGATACCGGTAATCAGGGCCCCTTTGGGAATATTAATTTTCTTTATGGGCTTTCCCACAATGTCTGAAGTTTCCAGGGCCACCGCCTCCATGATTTCAGCCTGTTCATTTTTAATTGATTTGGCCGAAATCACCTTGCCCCGGCGGATGTGCTGTAAGATGGTATTTACGGCCGAAAGTCTCGGGCTCACCACCTGCTCAAGACCGATCATGGACATCAATGGCAAATAGCTGACCTTGCTGATCTTGGTTATTGTTTTGGCCGCACCCATGCGCTTGGCAAGCAGGGACGTTAAAATATTGGTTTCCTCATCGTCGGTGAGGGTAATCACCACATCCATATTTTGAATGTTCTCTTCTCTAAGGAGTTCTTGATCAGAACCGTCGCCATGCAGTATAACCGCCTTGTTAAGCCGCTCGGCAAGTTGGGCGCATCGGTCCGGATTCTTCTCAATTATTTTGGTAAGGACGGCTTTTTCTTCAAGCAGGTTGGCCAGCCTGAATCCGATATTCCCGCCGCCGATGATCAAAACGCTGCCAATCGGCTCCACCTGTTTGTCAAAAATTGCCAAAGAATCTAAAAAATTGTCTTTTTCGCTGATAAAATAGACCAGATCACCCGCCAAAAGCCTGTCATTTCCCCTGGGTATAATCAGTTCTTCATCCCGTATGACCGCGGCAATCAGCGGGATTTTCTTTCCGATTTTAGCAGAAATTTCCGAAAGACGAACACCGGCCAGCCGTGCCGACTTGTCCAAATGTATGCCGACAAATTTAACACGGCCTTCGGCAAAATCGTCCACATCCACCGCACCGGGTACATTCATAATCCTATGGATGGTTTTTACAACTTCGATTTCCGGATTAATTAACGTGTCGATATGGGGAGTATGATCACGGAAGGTATCATGATATTCATCATAGTCGGCGCTGCGGATACGTGCCAGTTTCTTTGTTGTTGGAGAAATTATATTTGCAACCAGACATGCCACCAGATTGGTTTCATCACTGTCTGTAACTGCAAGGAGGATATCCGCCTCTTTGATGCCTGCTTCCTTCAAAACAACCGGGCTGCTTCCGGACCCGTTAAGCACCTGAACATCAATATTGTCAGATACATGTCGAATGGCAGCCGGGTTGTTGTCAATTACCACAACATCTTTATTCTCAAAAGCCAGATGGCTTGCGATGTTAAATCCGACCTCACCGGCACCCACTATTACAATTTTCAACTCACGTTGCTCCTTTTATAAAATTGCGACATGATTTTTACCATACAACAATAAACAGGCAAAGGCAAATAACCACAAAAAGAGCTGCCCAGTCCCTTAAGCGTGCACAAAGTCCGGGATCTGTTCTGTTTTCAGAATAACATCGGGCCTCCATGGCAACTGCCAGTTTGTCAGCCCGTTCAAAGGTTCGGCGCATGAGCGGAATCCCGAGTTTTTTCAATCGATAGACCGGATTCTTTCTGTTTTCCACTCCTCTGGCCCGCTGAGCATCGGCGGTTTCCCTTGCCTGGTCGAAAATAACAGGAATAAACCGCACGACCAGACTTATCATGGTGGCAATCCTTTTAGACGGGATAAACGGAAACGGGTTAAG
>JAFDEW010000159.1 GCA_019310125.1 Deltaproteobacteria bacterium
CCAAAAAAAAGACCTATTTTTCTATCATGTTACGAGATCTGGATAAACAGATCGTTATCAGTTTGCTCTCATGTCTTTCTCGATTTTCCCCTTGACTTGTGATAAATTTTATCACAAAATATATTATAAAAAATGTGATGGAGGTTATCATGAGAACAACCGTCACCCTGAATGAAGACTTGGTCAGGGAATTGGTGAAATATTCCGATGAAAAAACCAAGACAGCTGCAGTAGCATTAGCTGTTAAGGAGCAAATTCGGAGAGCAAAACTGAAAAAACTTTCAGGTCTTCTCGGAACAATTAATATCGATGAAAAGGCCATTGAGGAAAGCAATGAAGCGGATATGAGGCGTGCTCAAATGCTGAAGGAGATCGGGGAAGGAAATGGTAACTAACATAGAATCGGTTTTGTTAGACACTTCTGTTTGGATTGATGCACTGCAGGGCAGAACACCCCATATCGTTAAGATGACTCAAGAACTGCTGAATGAGGACCGAATACTGACTTGTGGGCCGGTCATATTCGAAATCAAACGAGGCCTTCGGCCTCCGGAACGAAAAAAAATACTGCCATTGTTTGACGCCCTAATCCGTCTCTCCGTTGATGAAACTACCTGGGACGCCGGTGGTGATTTAGATGCTTCACTGCGCAAAAAAGGCATTACCATTCCACCAATGGATGTTATAATTGCTCAAGTATGCCTGCATCATAAGGTTTTTCTCTTTACCCTGGATGAGCACTTTCGTTCGGTTCCCCGGTTGAAAATTTTCGAATTTGCTTAACATCCGCAGCCATATTATTTCTCTTAATGCGCTTTAAAACAGAATCAGCCATCCGGGAACAAAATTTCAAACACACTTCGCAGGTTGGCCCGGCGACTTTACGGAAATTAAATATCATTTATAAAAATACTCTACACCCACTTTGTAACAAAGGTCATGCTGTTGATTGAAAGTCTTATGGCACCAAATCACCTGAGCATGGTGAGACTCTCGGATACTCTGGAAATTAAAAAAATCGTCAGTATTGTGAATAGGGTAGAAATTATAAACATATGATGCCGGATTGCGGTTACCCTGTCTTTAATCTTCAAATTTCCAAATTACTCAACCATTCCTACATGATACGGTATCTACACCTGGCTGCGATACACATTCACCCTCTTAGCCCATGCCGATTATTCTTTGTACCGGTTCCACAGAAAAAATATCTGAAGAAACGGCAGGGGAACTCGGTATCAAGGCTTTGGTATTCAAGCCTTTTGTAGCCCGTGATTTTAGCCTCACAGTTCGGAACGTACTGGACAAACAATCAATTTAAGATTTTTACTTGACTCGATCTTGTAACATATGGGTTTTCAAAACTTTCTCATTGTAAGCTAAGATTGATGGTCTCGTAAAAAGTCCGATTTAGACGGTTTCGAAAAAAGTTCAAATTCCCCCGAATAAATCTCTCGGGATAAAAAGGCGTGCAAATTTTGTAATCATGAGGCGTACTTATCGTACGTTAAATGGTTACGAAATGCAGCACAACGCAGAAGTTGGACTTTTTACGAAACCGTCAAGATTAGATTGCTTTTCTTCAGAATACCAAGAACCTTTTTTCTGTTTCTGGAACCTACTACCGGAAGGGTCGATATATGTTTACCCTCAAACACTTCGAAAGCTGTTTCAAGAGTGTCGTCCGGAACAAGGCAGTAAACATTTTTACTCCTGACACCTGAAAAACCTTCGGAGCCACGGTTTGTCAATAGAAATCCATCGGCGTTTACCAACGGTCTTGATTTCCACCCGGGGCGTTGTATAAAATCTCGAAACGATTTTATAACTTGACACCAGTATAAAATAAAAATACAACGCAGCTAATTTTTTGGCAGAGGGATGTTGATCGGATTTGATAAAGTGGAACATATTAAAGGGATTGTAATAATTGTAGGCAACTTCGGCAGCGGAAAGACCGAGGTTGCCGTAAATCTTGCAGTTCATCGGAAGCGCTCAGGTATAGACGTTCGCATAGCGGATCTTGACCTTGTTAACCCCTACTTTAGAACCCGGGAAGCAAGGAAACCCCTTGCTGAACTGGGCATTGAGGTGGTTCTACCCCCGGAAAAATACCTTCAGGCGGATCTGCCCATTTTAAGCCCTGCCATAGCCGGTCTAATCCGCCGGCCGAGCCAGCTGACTCTGATAGACGCAGGAGGTAATGACGTAGGCGTCACCGTCCTCGCAAGCCTCGCAGATCCATTTCGGAAAAAGCACGTGCATATGCTCCAGGTTGTGAATCCGTATCGACCCTTTACGGAGACAATAGCCGGTTGTTTAAGAATGCGCGATAAGATCGAAAAGGCTTCCAAGATGTCCATAACCGGTATCGTTGGCAATGCAAATCTGATAGATGAAACCACAGTAGAACATATATATAAAGGATATGATTTTGTTAAAGCATTGTCTGACCAGAGCCGGTTGCCCCTTGAATTTATCACGGCATCGGCAGAACTTTTACCTGAAATAGATGTTAAGCGGTTTTCCTGTCCGGTCTTACCTATAGAAAGACAACTTGTTCCGCCGTGGAAAAAGGCGGCCCGGTTGAAAAAATAAGCTGTTGGAAAGCTTTTTAGATAGTAAATTTATCAGGTTAAATAGGACACTGATTTTCACAGATATGCACAGATAATATTATTTATAAGTTTGAAAATCTTAACAATCTGTGTTCATTGTGTCCAAAAAAGGAAATTCTTATATAATCGAGTTCATCATCGTTTAGATTATAATTAAAGAGGAGTCAGAATTTATGGCATATAAACATACCATTGATAATGAATTATGCAAAGGATGCGGACTATGTGTCAGTGTATGCCCAAAAAATGTCCTGGAAATTTCCGATCAAGTTAATTCTATGGGTTATTTTCCTGCGTATCAGGCACGCCCCGAAGACTGTATCTACTGTACAACATGCTGCATCATGTGCCCTGATGTAGCCATAAGCATAACCAAACTTGTTGAAGAAAAAGCAGTTCAAGAATAAACGGAGGAAAAACATGGGCAAAATATTAATGAAGGGAAATGAAGCAATCGGAGAGGCGGCAATCAGGGCTGGATGCCTCAATTACTTTGCCTATCCCATTACCCCTCAATCTGAAGTTGCGGAATACCTTTCCCACCGCATGCCGGAAGTGGGCGGTGTATTTTTACAGGGCGAAAGTGAAATCGCCGTGGCGAACATGCTTTTTGGTGCCGCGGGATGCGGTGCCCGGGTTTTTACCACGTCATCGAGCCCGGGGATAAGCCTGATGAGTGAAGCCATCAGTTATATCTCCTCAGCCCAGTGCCCGGTTGTTTTTGTTAACATTGTCCGCGGTGGTCCCGGACTGGGTGGGATCCTCCCTTCCCAGGCAGATTATTTCCAGGCCACAAAAGGGGGAGGGCACGGGGATTACCGGTTGCTTGTCATGGCGCCGGCAAGTGTCCAGGAAGCGGTTGAGATGGTGATGAAGGCATTTCCTCTGGCGGAAAAATATCGAAACCCGGTGATGATTTTAGGTGACGGTCTGATCGGACAGATGATGGAACCGGTTGAATTCCCGGAGCATCTCAAATCCGAACCCACCAATAAGGATGACTGGGCCACAAACGGTATGGATACTCGCAAAAGCAATAAGCCAAATTTGGTCAAATCATTATTTTTGAATGCGGAACTGCTGGAAGAACATAATATACTCTTAAAGGCAAAGTATGATCGCATGAAGCAAGAAGAGGTTCGATACGAATCTTATAACGTGGATACGGATTACCAGGCGCTTATCGTCAGCTTCGGTACTATGAGCAGAGTTTGCAGAACCGTCATTGATAATTTAAAAGCCCAAGGTTTCGAGACGGCCATGATAAGACCTCAGACCCTCTTCCCCTTTCCTGAAGAGCCGATAAAGCAAGCCGCTTTAAAAGAAAGCTGCAAAGTTGTATTTAGTATCGAGCTGAACATGGGGCAGATGGTTGAAGATGTGGAACGGAGCGTTCAGGGGAAGCGTCCGGTTCACTGGTATGGGAAAGCCGGTGGTGATGTACCCACGCCGGAAGAAGTCATCGAGGTAATCAAATCTTTTTTTTAAAGTGGGATGTGAGATCTCAAGTCTTCATTCACATATGGCATGAGGAGCAAATATAATGGCAAAAACATTTAAGAAACCCCAAGCCCTTTCCGATCAGCCGACGCATTACTGCCCGGGTTGTACACACGGAATTATTCACCGTCTGGTGGCCGAAGTTATCGATGAACTGGGGATCAGGGGTCGGACGGTCGGTATTGCACCGGTGGGGTGTGCGGTTTTGGCCTATAATTATTTTACCTTCGATTTTCAGGAGGCGGCCCATGGACGGGCGCCGGCAATGGCCACTGGAATAAAACGGGTTCGACCTGACTTGATCGTTTTTACCTATCAAGGGGACGGTGATCTGGCAAGTATCGGAATGGGAGAGATTATACATGCCGCCAACCGGGGAGAAAAATTTACGACAATCTTTGTTAACAACACGGTTTATGGAATGACCGGAGGCCAGATGGCGCCGACAACATTGCAGGGCCAGCGAACCACGACCTCTCCTGCAGGACGTAATGTTGAAGAGGTCGGCATGCCGATTAAAATGGCCGAACTCATATCTGCTTTAGAGACTCCTGCATATGTTACGAGACAGACTGTGCTAAAGCCAAAGTACGTAGTCAGGGCCAAGAAAGCCATTAAAAAAGCGTTCCAGTATCAGCTGGAAGGCCGATGTTTCAGCCTTGTGGAGCTGGTAAGCACATGCCCTACCAACTGGGGCCTTACTCCGGTGGAAGCCATAAAGTGGGCCGAGGACAACATGCTTCCCTATTTTAAGCTGGGCGAATACAAAACACCCGATACGGTTGAGGAGGACTGAATGCAACGTGAAGTGATGTTTGCCGGTTTTGGGGGTCAGGGCATTTTGTTGATAGGGAATATCCTAGCACACGCTGCTATGGAAGAAGGGTATGAGGTGGCGTGGGTTCCTTCTTATGGCCCGGAGATGCGTGGCGGGACCGCATATTGTCTGGTGGTTATCAGTGACAGGTCGATAGGTTCTCCGATTATCAGAAATCCGATGCATCTGGTGGCCATGAATCATCCTTCTTTGGAAAAATTTGCACCCAAGGTAAAGCCAAATGGTGTTGTCGTTATCAATAGTTCATTAATCCACATTGGTTCGGGTCGCGATGATGTTGACGAACTTCTGGTGCCGGCCAATGATATTGCAAAAGACCTGGGAAGCATAAAAGTGGCCAATATTGTGGCACTTGGCGCTTTTGTTGCCCGGAGTAAAATAGTGGATTTTGAATTGGTACGAAATTGCGTTAAAGAAAAATTTTCTTCAAAAGAAAAGCTTATTCCCATAAATATGGCGGCTCTTGAAGAAGGGAAAAAAATTGCTCAAATCAAGTGAGTATAAAACCCATAACCCGGACAAGCCGGAAAAGTTACAAGTGAGCTAAAGTTTGAAGTGAACTAAAGTTAAGGAGTCGCTTTGCTCCGACTTTTATACAAATTGGCAGTATTCCTTAATTTTAGGCACTTTAGATCACTTTAGGCACTTCACGCTTAATTGTCTAAGCAATTTTTTGCTACAAAAAACACAAAAATAATTACTAAGCACCTAAAATATGAAGTTATCTATCCCCGATTATATTCTATCAATAAAACCGTATGCTCCCGGGAAACCCTTGGAAGAGCTTGAAAGGGAATATGGGATCGCTGATTCCATAAAACTCGCCTCCAATGAAAACCCTCTGGGTCCCTCTCCCATGGCGGTTAAGGCCATCAAAAATGCCATTGGAAAACTCAACCGGTATCCTGACGGAAGCGGCTATAATCTTATTCAAAAAATTTCTGAACATCTGGGGGTATCGCCACAGAACATCGTGTTAGGAAACGGTTCCGATGACATTATCGGTATGCTTACCTGCGGATTTCTTGAGCCGGGTGATGAAGCCATTCTTCCACATCCTTCTTTTTTAATGTATGAAATTATGATTCGTAGCGCCGGTGCAATACCGGTAGTTGTCCCCTTGAAGCAGCTTTCAATCGATTTGCAAGCAATAAACAAAAGCATTACATCAAGAACCCGTATGGTTTTCTTGTGCAATCCCAATAATCCTACCGGAACGGTTGTTTTTAAAGAAGATTGTTCGTGATCAAGCCTGTGCGAAAAGCATTGAATATCTTGATAACGACAGACCTTTGGTTACGCTTCGAACCTTTTCCAAAGTTTATGGTCTGGCCGGGCTTCGGATCGGATATGGCGTTATGCCGGATGAAATAGCAAATCTGTTGAACAGGATCAGACTGCCGTTCAATACCAATTCCCTGGCTCAGTCCGCCGCCGGTGCAGCGCTTGAAGACACGGTTTTTTTTGAAAAGGTCATAACCCTCATACATCAAGGTCTGGATTTTTTATATGATTCGCTGGACAGGCTGGGAGTAAAATATTTTCCAACACAGACAAATTTTATCCTCATAGATGTTTGCAAAGACGCCGATGCAATTTATGAAAAAATGCTCAGACAAGGGGTTATTGTAAGGTCCATGAGATCATATGGTTATCCTCATTATATCAGAATCAATGCCGGACTTCATGAAGAGAATGTCAGGTTTATCAAGGCGCTTGAGAACATCCTGAAATAATACCAGACTGTTATTTTGAAACCTCTCATTATCACAATAGACGGTCCCTCAGGAGCGGGCAAGACAACGGTAAGCAAGTTACTGGCCCATGGTCTGGGGTACAGTTATATTGATACGGGTGCGCTTTACAGAGGGGTTGCCCTAAAGGCAATGTCAGCGGGCCTGAGTCCCGATGACGATGCCGGTCTTGAAAATATGTTAAGCTCCCTGAAAATGAAATTCGTGTCCGGTGAAAAAGGGCTGCGTCTGATATCAAACGATTCGGATATCACGGATAAAATCCGGACGCCTGAAATATCCATGTTCGCATCGGCAGCGTCTGCAAGACCGGTGGTAAGAAATTTCCTTTTGGATTTGCAAAGGGATCTGGGCAGGAACAAAGGGGTTGTGTTTGAGGGACGTGACATGGGTACCGTGGTGTTCCCGGATGCGGATGTGAAGTTTTATCTGGATGCATCACACAAAACCAGGTCGCTCAGACGGTACCAAGAATTAAAATCGGAAACCTCTCAAACATTACAAGACGTGGAGAAGGATATCAAGCGCCGGGACAAAAATGACAGTGCCAGGGATTTGGCACCCTTAAGGCCTGCAGAAGATGCTGTGATAATAGATTCCACCCATCTTTCTGCCCGGGATGTTGTTGATCGGATGTTGAATGTTATTGAGAATAAAATAATCATTGTTTTTTAATGATTACTCTGATATTAAATTCGGTTATGCTATATTTTATGTAATATGGGCAAATAAAAATAGACTAGGGGGTATTTTGTTTCATGGAAAATTTTGAAAAAAACGATTCAACCAAAGATGTAAGCTTGAATGCTTTGTCTGATGAGTCTGTTAGTAACCCATCAGATGAAGCACGTATTGAGGAAAAAGAAATATTGAAAACCGATATGTCTGTTGAAGATGCAGTGTCCCAAGACGCGCAAAATGAGAAAGACGGTCCCGTGGAACTCCGGGAAACAGATGAAACACCGGTGGAAGTTCGGGAAACAGATGAAACACCGGTGGAAGTTCGGGAAACAGATGATGGTTCAGAATCTGCTCAGGAACCGAGTCAAGAAGCAGAGCCTGTTCAAGAACCGAGTATAGAAGCTGAGACTGCTCAGGAACCGAGTATAGAAGCAGAGCCTGTTCAAGAACCGAGTATAGAAGCAGAGACTGCTCAAGAACCGAGTATAGAAGCTGAGCCTGCTCAAGAACCGAGTATAGAAGCAGAGCCTGCTCAGGAACCGAGTATAGAAGCAGAGACTGCTCAGGAACCGAGTATAGAAGCAGAGTCTGTTCAAGAACCGATTGTCAGCCCGGAAAAAGGTCAAAAACCTGCCGACGACATGGAAAGCTTGATGGATATGTACGAAGAAAGCTTCAAGCGTTTTGCTGAAGGGGCGGTGGTTACCGGCCGGATAATTTCAGTTGATAAGGATCATGTGTTGGTTGACATCGGGTATAAATCAGAGGGACAGATACGCGCTCAAGAATTCATGGATGAAGA
>JAFDEW010000500.1 GCA_019310125.1 Deltaproteobacteria bacterium
TCGAACATCGAACGTCCAACATCGCCCCAGTGAAATAGAAAAAAAGTTTCACGGGGTAAAAATGATGAATGAAAAAACCAATGTGAAACAGAGAATTATGATTAAGGAAAAAGATGAGGGAATTAGGTAGACTCAAAGATGGCCACAACTTATCCAGCGTTTAACACTAAAAAATTGAACTGCTAAACGATATGTTAGAGCAATCAGAGGAATTAATTAAGATTTTTCTTACGAGTATCAAACTGGCTGAAAAGAAATCAGCATTCAAGGTTTGAAATATAATTTTTGAAAATAAATTAAATTAAATTATAGAGCGAAGCGACATCATTATTCGATGTTCAACGTTGGACGTTCGATGTTCGAGTTCTGTTCAACGTTGAACGTTCATCTTTTCATATGGAACTCTCTACCGCAGGATATATCATACCCGCTGCATTTATACTTGATCTTGTTTTAGGCGATCCAACACGTTTACCCCATCCCATTCGCTGGTTGGGCCGGGCCATAACAGTGGGTGAGCCGTTTTTCAGGAACCTGAGGTTAAAGCTTTCCGTGTCCGGCGCCCTTTTTGCCATATCCCTTATCGCAGGAACCTGGACCCTGACCTTTGTGCTGATGAAAACCGCCCAATACATTCATCCCCTGGTCAAGGCCGGTGTTGAGATTCTGACACTCTATTATTGTATTTCAATTCGTTCTCTGGAAAGTTCGGCCATGGCGGTTTTCAGAGCCCTCACCCAATCCAGAATAGATGATGCCAGAGCAAAGGTTGCCCTTATTGTGGGCAGGAATGTTGAACACCTTAACCCGGAGGAAATTTCCCGTGCTACGGTGGAAACTGTGGGTGAGAACCTTGTTGACGGGGTCATATCCCCCCTTTTCTATGCCGCGATTGGCGGCATCCCGTTGGCAATGGCGTATAAAATGATCAACACACTCGATTCCATGATCGGCTATAAAAATGACAAATACCGGGACTTCGGAAAAGTGGCAGCCAGAATCGATGATATTGCCAATTTTATTCCGGCCCGTCTTTCTATCCCCGTCATATCCCTTGCAGCCCAGATAATTGACGGTAAAGGAGCACGCACATTTCAAACCGCCCTCTCGGAAGGAGCCAATCATACGAGCCCCAATGCCGGGTATTCGGAAGCAGCCTTTGCGGGCGCACTCGGAATTCGCCTCGGCGGCCCCAGTTATTATCACGGCCGTCTGGCGTCCAAGCCTTTTTTAGGAATACCCTTCACCCAAATCAACTCGAATCATATTAAAAAAGCATGCGACCTGATGATACTTTCATCACTGATATGGATGGTTGTGTTGGTGGGTATACTGTACATTTTATCGTTTTTAATAAGTTAAGAGACTGCGGAAGGTTTTGGAAAAATATGAACATCGAACATACTAAAAGATGAACGTCCAACATCGAACGTCTCTCCGAGCAGTAGGCTAATACGAGCCGGAGGCCAACGTCCAATGATGAATGAAAAAACTAATTTTGAACACCTAATGCTGATAGAGAAAAAAAATAGTCGTTAACGTTTTACATTGGATTTTTAAAAACAAATGAAATTTAATTGCGGAGCAAAGCGACATCATTATTCGATGTTCAACGTTGGACGTTCGATGTTCGATGTTCAGTCTGTTCAATGTTCGATGTCGGACGTTCATTTTTAATTGGAATGCTTGATTAGTGAAAAAATATCAAAAGGTTTAGCCAATGTACCCTTCCCTGCCCAAGTCATATAAAGGTTTATATCCATTCAAATTAGGAACCACATCGTTCATATATCCGGCAGGCTATGCGCAAAACGTAATCATACTTGCCCCATATGTGGATGAAATCGAACTTCTGCTCTTTGAAAGTAATCCGGACAGTCTGCCGTCAACTCATGAAATAAAAAAACTCTTGTCGTTGTCAAAGGAGTTTGATCTTACCTATAACGTGCACCTGCCCACAGACGTATCCTTGAGTGATCCCGAGCCGTCAATCCGGCATGCTGCCGTGGAAACCCTAAAAAAAGTCATGGATCTTACTGCGCCACTCTCTCCGTCTACCTGCACCCTGCATCTTTCATATGATGAAAA
>JAFDEW010000160.1 GCA_019310125.1 Deltaproteobacteria bacterium
GCCGTTGAATCGACAATAGCAATATCCTTTTGCCCAACGATTTTTTGCTTGCGAGCGACAATCAGACCGGCAAGAGATTCGCCGCCATGGGTACAGGCAATATGTCCGTTACGGTTGGCCAGAAGTTCCCAATCCATTATGGATTGTTCGTCAACCTCTATAAAAAAGACATTCTGCCTGCCGGACAACCTGTTATAAAGATCCACCAGATGAATGACTCTGGGCATTGAAACAGGATTGCCGATCATGGCTGCCTGGGCCACGCTCGGCTTAACGGCTACGGGAATGAATTTTCGTTTTGCAGCGTCAGGTTCCAGGTAATACCGGTAAACCGGATTGGCATGTTCCGACTGAACACCCAATATTTTCGGCAAAGAATGAATGATGCCGGTCTCATAAAATTTCAAAAACCCACTGATTACAGCGGTAATATTACCGGCATTACCGATCGGTACAACGATGACTTTATTCTCCATGTCATATTCAAACGCCTGTGCGATTTCATATGAATATGACTCCTGCCCAAGGATACGCCAGGCATTTTTTGAGTTCAACAATGCGACAGTGTAATTTTCCGATAAGGTTTCAACAACCTTCATGCAATCGTCAAAAACCCCCGGCATCTCAAACACAGCGGCACCGCTTCCCAGAGGCTGAGAAAGTTGCTGTGGTGTCACTTTTTTATGGGGTAAAAGCACTGCGGATTTAACATGGGGTTGAAGAAAAGATGCATACAAAGCTGCGGAAGCCGAGGTATCCCCGGTGGAAGCACATATGGCAAGTACATCGGAAGTATGACCTTTTCGAACCAGATAGTTGATATAGCTCAATGCGCTGGCCATGCCCCTGTCCTTAAATGAGGCGCTGGGATTTTGGCCGTCATTTTTAAAATAGAATTTAAGACCTGCTTTCTTTTGTAGAAAATGGTTTGCTTCGATGACAGGCGTGTGTCCTTCGCCAAGATAGATTACAGATTCGAGCGGTATAACCGGCCCTATAAATTCATGATACAAATAGATTCCCTTTAGGGCCGGGATGGTGAGCATCTTGCGATAATCAAAAATCTTGCGCCATATCCTGCCCGGAATCTTTTTTAAACGTTCGAAATTTGCATCGAAAATCAAAAGCACCTGTCCGCAATCCGGACAGGTATAGAGCAGTTCATCAATACCGTACTCCCGGTCACAGCCCAGGCACCGATAAAATAGTTTGCCGGCGTGTTTCGGGAGGATATGGGATCTAATCTCTTTGGGGAAATCTTCGGGTTTCACGGCGATATTTTTTCAAGTCCGTCCATGTAAGGTCTCAGGGCTTCGGGAACAAGAACGGATCCGTCAGCCTGCTGAAAATTTTCAAGTAGAGCGGCAAACGTTCGTCCCACAGCAAGTCCGGATCCGTTGAGGGTATGAACCAGTTCGGTACCCTTTTTACCTTTCCTTTTAAACCGGATATTGGCGCGCCTGGCCTGAAAGCTCTCAAAATTACTGCATGATGAGATTTCTCTATAAACACCTTGGGCGGGCATCCAGACTTCAATATCATAAGTTTTTGCTGCGGAAAAGCCCAAATCACCGGTACAAAGAGTGATAACCTGATAAGGGAGTCCGAGAATTTTTAAAATCGTTTCAGCATGGTTTAGAAGTGTTTCGAGTTCATCATAAGAGGTTTCCGGCGTAGTAAATTTGACCAGCTCCACCTTGTTGAACTGGTGCTGCCGGATCAATCCTCTGGTATCCTTTCCATGGGCACCTGCTTCCGAACGAAAACAAGGGGTATAGGCCGTGTAGAAAATCGGCAGCATTTCCTCAGGTAAGATTTCCTCCTTGTGGATATTGGTTACCGGAACTTCAGCCGTGGGTACAAGGAAATAATCCCACCCGTTAATCTTGAAAAGGTCTTCCTCAAACTTTGGAAGCTGGCCGGTGTTTGTCATACTGTTTCGGTTCACAATAAAAGGCGGCAGTATCTCTGTATACCCATGTTTCGTGGTATGAATATCAAGCATAAAATTGATAAGGGCCCTTTCCAGCCTTGCGCCTTTACCTAAATAAAGTGGAAAACGGGCACCCGTAATTTTAGCCGCTGCCTCGAAATCTAATATCTTGAGTTTTTCACCTAATGTCCAGTGGGGAAGAGGTTCAAAATCAAAATCACTCGGTATGCCGATCTGTCTTACAACAGGATTTTCAGAACTGTCCTTTCCTTCAGGGACCGATTTATGAGGCATATTCGGTAATGCGAAAAGGATTTGATTTATTTTATCCTCGCTTTCCGATAAATCCTGATCCAGCGCTTTAATCTTGCCGGACACATCACGCATCTGGGTCACCAGAACATCTGCATCTTGGCCATTTTTTTTCATCGTTGCTATCTGTTCAGAAACCACATTGCGGCGATGTCTCAGGTCTTCAATCTCAAAAAGAATGGTTTTACGTTTGGCATCAGATTGTTTAAAAGCGTCTAAATCCAAGGTTTGCCCTCGACTTGAAAGCGCTTTTTCAATTTCAGGAAGGTTTTGTCTCACAAACTTGATTTCCAGCATAACAATTCCTATGTTTTTCCAACCAAATGACACCGCCTGCATCTCATCTGAACCGGATTGTTGAGGAAAATATTTCGGGTATCTATATTCTGAAAAGGTTTAGAAAATTCGTATCACGGGCAAGCCATATAGTCAATAATTATTGTTAGTTGACATTATTCGTTAAAATTTGTATATAGTAATTAATATCCTAAATATCTGCTCGGGAGAATACTTATGGAAGAAATTCGGGAAACAAAAGATGAAATACGCAGTAATATATCAAAAACACTGACTGCGCTTTCTGGCATGGAAATTGAAGAAAAAATTACAAGAATAGAAAACCGTCTTTTTGAATTTGCCAATTTTTTAGAAGCAAATATTATATTGCTTTACATAAATAGCACCAGCGAAGTGAATACCCTAAAGATAATAGAACGATGTTTAAACTATAAAAAAATTGTCATTCTTGCCGCCTTTGACACAAGAAAATATAATATGAAATTGATGAAAATCGATGACATAACTACCGATTTAATACCCGGGCCCAGAGGTATCCTGGAACCGGACTCAAGTCGCTGCAACGTCGTGCCCATCGAATGTATCGACATCGCAATAATTCCTGGCGTTGCATTTGATGAAAAAGGAGGCAGAATAGGATCCGGTGACGGATATTACGACCGGCTTATTCCAAAATTATCGATCACAACAAGAAAGGTTGCGCTTAGTTTTGAAAATCAGATAATTTCGCAAATACAAATGGAATCCCATGACAAGTATGTGGATATTATAATTACTGAAAAAAGAATTATTTACAAAATATAACCGCTAAGCAGGCTATAGTCCTTCCGGATTCAATATCTTTTCCAATTGTTGAAGATTATTTTCCTGCCCCACAGCAATTACGGTATCTCCGCTCTCGATAACTGCCTCAAAAGAAGGATTAAACAGCATATTTCCATCAGGCTTTTTTATGGCAATGATTATCAGGTTGAAGCGTTGCCTGATTCCTGAATCTTTCAACATTAAATTCACAAGGGCCGAGGATGGGCTGACCGGTATTTCTTCCATTTGAATATCTTTACGTCTGTGAGCAAAGGCAAAATCCAGAAAATTGGTCACCGTTGGGCGGATGATCCGCTGGGCCATACTCGTCGCCCCGATATCATAGGGAGATTCCACCCGGTTTGCACCGGCAGCCAGCAATTTAGATTTTGATTCGTTTCTATTCGCACATGCCATGATAAAAAGGCCGGGATTAAGTTGTCTGGCTGTCAGCACCAGAAAAACGTTTTCCGTATCCGTAGCCAGAGCGACAATCAACCCTTTGGCGCGCTGTATTCCTGCATTAAGCAAATTTTTTTCATCTGTCGCATCACCGGATATATAGAGAATTTTATTTGCATCCATTACCGGGGTGAGCTCCGGGTCCTTCTCAATAGCAACCAGATCAATCGGCTTTCTTGATAACATTTTGCAAAGAATCTTGCCGATACGCCCATATCCACAAATAATATAATGGTTTTTCAGTCGATCAATCTTTTTATCCAATCTTCTCCTCCCCAATATGGTTCTGATTCGCCCTTCAATCATGAACTGAACAACAGCGCCCGCAACATACAAAAAGAAAGCCACGCCGACACAGATGAGCAAAACAGTAAAAATCCGTCCCATTTCGGTCATCTCATGTACTTCGTTATATCCCACAGTAGTAAGTGTTTGGACGGTCATATACAAGGCATCTAAAAGGCTCCACCCTTCGATCATCATATATCCGGCTACACCCAGACTCACGATGAATATCACCAATAAATTAGCAAAGATCAGATGTTTTGTACTATTCATTTGGCCACATAGCTTTTCCCAATCCTGACACCGACTTAGGTTGCTGCAAAGCGTATCTCTTTATCGTTCTTTCACATGTTAGTATGTGCGTTATGTTTTTTACGAGTTTTATTTAATTATGTATATTCTGCTGAAAAATCAAGGGTTTTTTTATTGCTATATTCTGAACGAAATCAAACAATTAAATATATGAGATATGTCTTTAGCCCGGGGGAAAACTCTTTTCCGATATCAGGTTCTAAATTCTTGACCTAACCCTTTTAATTTGATAGAAAATTTATTTGTCATGCACGCACCGTAAACCAACAATATAACCCTTTCAATTCTTTTTATAAATTTCGAGAGTTTTGACATTGAATGAAAATTTCATAAAATATGAGCGCCAGCGAGAAGAGATGGTTAGAAGGCAGATTCAAGCCCGCGGGGTAACGGATCCCAAAGTCCTTGAGGCCATGAGCAACGTCCCGAGGCATCTTTTTGTGAGTGAAGCCTTAAGAGATCAGGCCTATGGTGATTTCCCGCTTCCCATCGGAGAACAGCAAACCATCTCACAGCCGTATATTGTCGCCGAGATGACACAGGCACTGCAGCCGGGCAAAGAAGACAGGATCCTTGAAATTGGAACCGGATCAGGATATCAGGCCGCAGTTTTAGCAGAAATAGTGTTTCGCGTTTATACGATTGAGAAAATACACTCTCTATATTTAAATACCCGCAAGCTGTTTGACAAGCTTCGTTATCATAATATTGTAACCAAATATTCCGACGGTACTTCCGGATGGTCGGATGAAAGTCCTTTTGATGGGATTATTGTTACCGCAGGTGCACCGGGAATTCCCAAACCCCTTGTGAGCCAGCTTGCCGTGGGGGGGCGTATGGTGATACCTGTAGGAGACCGCTACTCCCAAGAGCTGATAAAGCTGTACAAGGATGAACATGGCATTCACAAGACAAATTTAGGCGGGTGCCGGTTCGTCAAACTTGTGGGTGAATATGGATGGAAAGGGTAATTTATGCTTCGCCGTCTTTATGACTGGGTGCTCCACTGGGCAGATACCCCATTCGGATCATGGGCATTATTTCTGCTGGCCTTCAGCGAATCCTCTTTTTTCCCAATACCCCCGGATATACTGCTCATAGCCCTGGCTGTGGCCGTTCCCAAAAAATCTTTGAAATATGCTTTAATATGCTCGGCCGGGTCTGTCCTCGGCGGATGCTTCGGCTATCTGATCGGATGGCAGTTCATGGCTTCAGTCGGAAACCGTATTGTAGACTTTTACGGCCTGACCCCGAAGGTCGAATACATTGAAGCCCTTTACAATAAGTATGATGCATGGGCCGTGGGAATCGCCGGATTTACTCCCATACCCTACAAGGTATTCACCATTGCAGCCGGTGCATTTAACATCAATTTTTCGGTATTTTTAATCGCATCCTGTGTATCTCGATCTGCACGATTTTTTCTGGTGGGCGGGCTCATTTATGTTTTCGGTCCCAGAATTCAGTCTTTTATCGACAAATATTTTAACATCCTTGCCACCGCATTTACCGTTCTTCTTGTTGCCGGGTTTTTAATCATTAAGTATCTGTTGTAATAATTCGAAATACCCCTAACCCGAATATTTTATGAAAATTTTCGAGAGGCCTTTTTATTAGTAATGAAAACATCTTGCTATTTAAAATTTTTCTTATAGTTGTCAGGTAACAGTTTATACCGAAATTTTCTTGTTAAATTTTTCAAAAATTTTCACCCTTCGGGCGAGTCCGAAGCGCCCATTTGCCGCGTTATCAAGG
>JAFDEW010000161.1 GCA_019310125.1 Deltaproteobacteria bacterium
TGGTTTTTAAACCGTTTGGGCAGGAAGCCAAAGAGGGGTAACCCAGTTTGGAAAGGTGGTATCCGTTCACGGAGTAGTTGAGTTAGTGGAAATTCCAAATAACAAATTCCAAATAACAAATAAATTTCAACACGCGGCGCAAGCGCCTGCGCTGCGCGTGACCGAAATTCAAAATCCCAAACAAAAAAACAATCGCTCACGCGGCGCAAGCGCCTGCGCTGCGCGTTGAACCGGTTTGGAATTTGATGCTTGAGATTTATTTGGAATTTGGTACTTGGAATTTGTGATTTAATTGATCTTTGGTGCTTGGAATTTGTGATTTTAAAAAATTCGTGAACGTTTACAAAAGGTATTTGGTAATATGAAAAAAAGACAACTGATTTTTATCTTATTGCTTTCTTTGTTTTTTATTTTTTTGTCCACCGGGTGTGCCCATAGACCGGTGACCCCTTCCCAAGCAGTATCGGAAGATCTGCAAGAAGATCAGGATCGACAAATCTCAACCGCTGAGACCGAACAAATTCCACCGGACTCGGAAATGGAAGATAAATCTGATGAAGATTTTTTTGAAGACGAATTCGAAGAAGATAAAGTGCAGGTGGCAGATCCCCTTTCCCCCTGGAACCGGGCCATGTTTCATTTCAATGACAAACTTTACTTCTGGGCGGTTAAACCTCTGGCCAGAGGATATAAAGCAATTGCTCCGGATTTTATCAGAACCGGTGTAAAAAATTTCTTCCGCAACATTACGACTCCGATTAGACTGGTCAACTGCATGCTTCAGGCAAAAGGGAAGGCTGCGGCGATTGAATTTTCAAGGTTTTTTGTAAACACCACCATCGGTGTTCTTGGATTCGGGAGTCCGGCTGACAAATATCCTAAACTTGCCCCTCCTGATTCAGAAGACCTGGGCCAAACCCTTGGCAACTATGGCCTTGGAAACGGGTTCTACCTTGTGTGGCCGATACTGGGGCCGTCCACATTGCGCGATTCAATCGGAAGGGCCGGGGACTTTTTTTTGGATCCTGTAAGCTATGTTGAGCCGACTGAAGCGTCTGTGGGTATCAGGGCATTTGATACCGTCAATAACACATCATTTCACATAGGGGATTACGAGGCCCTCAAAAAATCGGCCATAGATCCATATACGGCACTTCGTAATATCTATCTTCAGGTCCGGGAAAATAAGATAAAAAAATAGCCAGATTATAGTATGTTTTTTTCAAATAAAAATAAGAACTTGGGTAGCACATACCGGTTCCAGGCCCTCAGAATTGCAGCTTGGACGGACCCAGCCCTGAAGCTGATCAGATTCAGATCCTGAAACCGTCCGGTAACGCCAAGAGAGACATGAGTTCGCCATGAAATTAACAGTTCTAAATGATACCCTCCAGCCCCTTGACTGCACGGCCGTCATCGTCGTGCCTGAACAAGCCTTAATTGAAGCCGGGCACATTCGCTGCCTGTCCGAAAATCAGACCGGGCAGAGCAAGCATGAATTTCATGCTTTGGGACAGATGGCGCTCATTCAATATGAAGACGGTGAGCTGTCGGCACAGCAGGTCCATGGCCCCCTGTGTGTTGCGGCCAAAGATGAGACCGTGGACATGAACAATGGAATTGTCATTTGCCGACTGCACTCCGGCGCTTTGACCATCCTGAGCAATGCCGACCGCCCTGTGCGAAAATACCTTGAGACGGCCAATCGTTTTTGCACCCGTTGGGTGAGGCTCGATATCTGAATTTTAATCAATGCCTATCCCTAAAGTGCGATTATATTTTGCGCACCTGAGTTCATCCTTTGTTTCCTAAACAGCTGCAAGTTCTAAAGCAAACCGTCGATTTCCGACGTCAAGCGTTTCATTATTTCTCCGGCCTTTCCCATAAGAATATAATCACTGGTTCCCTGTGAAAGCGGGGTTTTTTCCGTATTGATTTCTATGATTTTTGCGCCGGAACGCTTTGCAATAGTCGGCATGAAGGCCGCAGGCTGGATAAGAGCGGATGTTCCGATAACCAGCATGATATCACACTCCGAGGAGACCTTTTTGGAGCGATACAAGTCTTGCGGCGGTATCATTTCACCAAAGAACACACACTCGGGTCTGTAAATTCCGCCGCAGTCACAGCGGGGAGGAATTTGGGTGAGATCGATTTCGGATGTTTCTAATCTGCGGTTACAGTCCATGCACTGCTGCCATGCAAAATTTCCGTGAAATTCGATAACATCCGTATTGCCGGCCATCTGGTGGAGTCCATCCACATTCTGAGTGATAATGGTTTGTAATATCCCCATTTCTTCAAGGATGGCCAAGCCGTTGTGCGCATCATTGGGTCTGGCAGTGTCAATGATTTCTTTCATTCCTCTGATCAGGACATTCCAGACCTTTGCCGGATCTTTTTTAAAAGCGTCGATGTGGGCATACTCCATGGGGTCGAATTTTTCCCATAGCCCGCCTTTTCCTCTGAAAGGGGGAATTCCGCTCTCCACAGAGATCCCTGCGCCGGTCAATGCTACGACATTTTTTGCATGAACCAGATCTCTGGCTGCTTTATGAATATAATCAGTGGTAATCATGGAGAAAGAAAACGGTAACCGCCGAGTTACAAATTAAACATCATATCACAGCCCACGGCGAAGCATTCAAGTTTGTTTTGTTTTTCAGCGATATGTTGCCGACAGGTCTCGACGATTTCATCCATTTGCCGGTCTGTCCGTTCCTGGTTTAAATGAAATAAGCCGAACTGTCCAACACCGGCTTCAAGGGCAAGATCAAGGGCATGGGTAAATACCGAGTGGCCCCATCTCAGTGTCGATTTATATTCTTCCGGCGTGTATTCGGCATCATGAATAAGAAGATCGGCGTCTGTGCAAAACTCGAGATAATCTTTATACGAAAGCCCCCCGGGATGCGCATAACCGAGTTCATTGTCTGTCAGAAAGACAAAAGATTTCCCATCTTCGGTAAATTTGTATCCGCTGCCGTTGTCGGGATGATTGAGTTGAATGGGTGTTACGGTTACGGAGCCTATGTCGAACTCTGTAGTGAATGCTCCCAGATATTGCATCTTTGCTTTTATCTCGGAATATCTCACCGGGAAGTACGGAGGGGCCATGAGCTTGGAGAGTATAGTTTCCACAAATTCGCTGTGAAAGGGACATCTATACAACATAAGCTCGACGTTTTCGCTGTAAAGCGGTTTAAAAAAGGGAAATCCCATTACATGATCCCAGTGGGCGTGAGTAAAGATGAAATTATACTTATACTGATTTTCATCTATTAACCTGTTGCCGAGCCTCCGTATTCCGGTTCCGGCATCGATGATTATGATATCGTCGCTTTTGGTTCTGATTTCAATACAGGTCGTATCCCCTCCGTATTTAATATAATCTGTCCCTGAAACAGGAATGGAGCCTCTTGACCCCCAACACTTGATAAGCATAATAACCTTCAAAACAAATTAGTTGGTAATTTTAACCTGTCTTTCCTAAAAAAGTATGCCAGATGCCGTCACGTTCCCATTTTTTTACGATTTGGACTCGGTTTTGAGATAGTTCGTAAAGCAAATCCCTGGCCTGACTGCGCAACAGGCCGGACAGAATAAACCACTTATTATTAAAAAACCCCGGCGAAGCTATGAGATGTTTCATAACATCATAGTGTATATTTGCTATCACAAGATCTGAAGGTGAGTCAATAAAATCCTCGGCACGCCCCTGAACAATTATAATATGATCTTGCAACTGGTTTAAACGAACATTTCTCAATGCCGTACTTGCAGCTAGAAAATTAAAATCCACTGCAAGTATATTTTTGCAACCCAGCCGGGATGCGGCCAGAGCAAGGAGTCCGGTCCCTGTTCCGAGATCCAGAACCGATTCGATCTTTTCCCGGCTGAATACCAGTTCAAGGGCTTTAAGGCAGTCCTGTGTTGTGGTATGGGTTCCGGCGCCGAATACAACCCCTGGATCCAGAATTATGGACAGTTGGTTACGGCATGAGTTCATTTTTTTGCATTGCTTTTGCCAGGAGGGGATGATGGAGAACTGACCGACCTCAAAGGGAGTGATCTTACCTCCCTGCCATTGGTCGTAGGTCATATAAAATTCGTCAACAAGGGTCAGCTCCGGGTGTGAGGTTAATATTTTTTCCACTATACCACGGGAGGGGGTGGCGAAGAAAAGAAAAGAGAACTCATCTTCTTGCCAGTTACCGATAAAACTGTTGTCGAATATTTTTTCGTCCGGTTTTAATCGGCCTTGAAGATAGTATATATAAAGATCTTTGTAAGGGCTATCCGGAAATTTATCGCTATTTTCGGATCTGTGTTTTTCTTCAGTCATTTTGGGGTAAATGATCCATATGCCAGTCCATTGGGTCCAGTATTGTATATCCCATGTTTTTTAGTTTTCTTTTCAACGGGGCAATGTTTTGAGTTAAAAGGTATGGAAAAACAGCCCGCTTTCCTTTTTCCCAGTATCTGGCAACCAGAACACTGCCAAATGAAACATGCTCTTCAGTAATGGCATCGACAATTTTTTTCATTTGCCCGAGTTTATTTTCCGCGATAATACATAAAAGGGTTCCGGGTTCTTCCAACCCCAGAACATTGATAAATTCGCATAAAATATCACGGACGGAAACAATACCGATAAGTTTTTTTTGCTCATCGATAACGGGAAACGCTCCGAAGCGTTCTTTTTGTAACAGGATAAGGGCGTCTTGAAGGGTATCCAAGGGAGAGAGGGCAACCGGATTTTTTATCATGATATCTTTTATTTTAATCCCTGAAAAACGTTTTAATGTTTCCATGCCCATATCACCGGATATATGGGAAGAGGGCGAGACGCTTCTGATATCACGGTCCGTAACGATTCCGATGAGCAAATTACTCTCGTCGACCACGGGAAGGTGGCGGAACTTATTTTCGGACATTATCTCCCGTGCTTGCGAAATATCAGCGTTTATGTCGATGGTGACGGCATTTTTGGTCATTATTTTGCTGATAAACATTTTATCCTCCAATGATTAAAGATATTAGGAATTCAATAAAATTTCAACATGGTTCGCGGCCAGTTCCGGAAGGCGTTCTATGCAGTATCCTCCCTCAAGTACGGAAATCAGCCTTCCGTCCGAGTACAGTGCCGCCAGTGCGGCGATTCTTTGCATTAGCCTTGAATATCCTTGTGTTGAGAGATGAATATCTGACATATCGTCGTCCACATGGGCATCAAAGCCTGCGGATACCAGGATCACTTCAGGGCTGAATGCGCTCAAAACCGGCACAAGATCTCTTTCCACAAGACCATGGTATTCTTTATCCCCCTGACCCGGCAACACCGGATAATTCCGGGTCGTTCCGATCCCCTCACCATTGCCGGTTTCAAAAACGCGTCCGGTACCCGGAAAAGCGAATGTCGGGTGCTGATGAATGGAATAATAGAATACCCTAGGATCTTCCTCAAAAATATGCTGGGTACCATTCCCATGATGCACATCGAAATCCACGATCCCCACCCGTTGAATGCCCCATTCTATTTGCAGATATCTGGCGGCGATTGCAATGTTGTTGAAATAGCAGAATCCCAAGGCTCCTTCATATTCAGCATGATGGCCCGGAGGTCTGACCGCACAAAAAACATTATCCAGTTTGCCCGTCATGACAAGTCGTACCGCATCCAGTATGCCTCCCACGGCCAGAAGGGCGGTCTCAAAAGTTTCGGCGCAAATCTGATTGTCCGGATAGTCAAACGTGGAGTCGCCTGAATGACAGGCAGCTTCAAAACGTTTAATATAATTTTTTGAATGGATTGTTTCGATCCACTTTAACTCTGCCCGTCTGGCCTGAATTAAGGTCAGTTTAGGGAGAAGATCGGCGTTTTTTATTCCCTGATAAATCGCCTTGAGTCTTTCGGGTGATTCAGGGTGGTTGGGACCGGTGTCGTGGCGCAGATATCTTTCATCATACAGAAAGCCTGTTTTTTTCATATGTTAACCAAAAGATTTATTTTTTATTGAAAACCTGGTCCTCTGGGCCCAACCTGTGCCTCATTGCGGGAGTCAGAGATAGATGGCTCTGCCTTGGAGTTTTGTGTCTAAAATCACAAATTCCAAGCACCAAATTACAAATAAATCACAAATTCCAATATTTAAAAATTCCAAGCACCAAATTACAAATAAATCACAAATTCCAATATTTAATGACCAAAACCTTCCAGGACGAGACATTGTTTGGATCTTCGGATTTCGGTCACGCGCAGCGCAGGCGCTTGCGCCGCGTGTTGGAAATTGCCTGCCCTGTTAAATTTACTTGATGATTTTTTCAAATATCTCAAATGCGGCTTTAACAGATTTATTCTCCTCAGGCAGCTCAATGGTCGGGCGTCCTTCCAAGTCGTATTCGTATACCATATCATCTTCAGGTATGATTCCGGCAAGTTCCAGGCCGTTATCTTTAATCAGGTCCAAAACCGTATCGGACGGTGCTTCCTTCGCCTGATTGATAATCAGATAACTTTTTGCGACACCGATGTTTAGATTTTTTGCAAGATCATTAATTCTCATGGCCGCCTGAAGCCCGCGAGAAGAATGTCCACATTGTTGGTGGTCAACCTGCTGATATGTTCCATTCCGGCTTCGTTGTCCATGACGATATACGGATAATTTCCCACCAGCTTATCCAGAAAATTTATCAGAAGCGTGTTTGCCGCACAGTAGCACCCCGAGCCTTCGGGTTGACCCATGACAATAAGGTCGAAACCGTCGTCCTCGACAATAGCCTGCTGGAGTTTCATTGAAATGAAAACATCTTTAGTCATTCCACCGGGTACGACCCCCTTTTTCATTTCTTCACGGGCGTTGCCTAGGGTGTCGGCCACTTTAAGGCCGAGAACTTCATTTAAGTTTACGTTGCTGTCTGCATCTACCGCAAGGATCGGTGTTTTGTTCATCTTTACCAGATACTTAATGAGAAGTCCGGCCACGGTGGTTTTTCCGGTGCCTCCTTTTCCTGCAAGAGCGATTGAAAACGGCATGTTATTTCATTCCTTTCCACGGAGACCTTTGCAAAGGTCTTTTTAAGATGATAGGTTAATAAATTCACTAATTCTACGAAAACAAATTAAGTCAGGTGAACGGATCAGTCAAGCACCTTTTATTTATGTCAATAGATCAGGGGGTATGCTAATTTTTTAAAAAAATAAAAACCATCAATTGATGGAGTATCCGGATGAACTTTGAGCTGACCAAATCACAAAAAGAGATTCAAAAGGCGGCAAGAGAATTTGCCAAGGGTGAGTTTCTCAAGGAGCTTGCACTTTAGCTTGACAGAAAACACGAATTTCCGGAAAAAATATGGAAAAAAGCTGGTGAGCTTGGTTTTATCGGCATTCACTTTCCTGAAGAATATTCCGGACAGGGTCTCGGCGTTCTGGAGAACATTCTGGTTGCTGAGGAGTTTTGCAGCCGGGATTCCACCATTGGCAGTGCTGTTATCGGAAAGTTGAACCTAAGATGAGCGTTTCAAATTTTAAAAGGGGATCAAATCTTTTATTTTTAATGAATTACCTTGATTTAAACTTTTAAAATTTGAAACCCTGTGGGATTGCCGATCTTACCGCATTTACTGCGTCAGATGCCGTCCCGCATAGTTGACTATAGCGGAACGGAATCTTCCTTGTATCTGCGGCAACCTCGACAATCGCTCAACTTAGTTAAGGTAGAAATTTAAAAAAAGAGTAAC
>JAFDEW010000501.1 GCA_019310125.1 Deltaproteobacteria bacterium
CCCAGAGCCACACCGGGTGTTGAAATTCTTGATTTCACGTCGGAGATCAGGCGAATCGGGCCCAGATACTTGGAAATATCATCCACCCCGATTTTAGCGGACACGGCTTCGCCTTCCGCGATATTGGCCGCCACCCCCCGGCAAACCGATGCGATTTCCCGCTCAAGATTTCTTAAGCCCGCCTCCCTGGTATAGCCGGTGATGATCTGCTTTAACGCCCCTTTTGTAAAAGATATCTGGTTCGCCTTCAGACCATGAGCTTCCCGCTGGCGGGGAATGAGATATTTTGTTGCAATTTGAATCTTTTCGTCAAGGGTATAGCCCAGAAGCGTTAGTACTTCCATCCGGTCCCTTAAGGCCGGCGGTATGGTGTCAAGAATATTCGCGGTGGTGATGAACATGACTTTGGACAGGTCAAAGGGCACATCCAGATAGTGATCCGAAAAAGAAAAGTTCTGCTCGGGGTCAAGGACCTCCAGGAGTGCCGATGACGGGTCTCCGCGAAAATCACTCCCCACCTTGTCTATTTCATCCAGCATAAATACCGGATTGTTTGATCCGGATCGGCGAATTCCCTGGATAATGCGGCCGGGAAGGGCGCCCACATAGGTGCGCCGATGTCCTCTGATTTCCGCCTCATCCCTGACGCCTCCCAAGGAAATACGGATAAATTTTCGCCCTAACGCCCGGGCGATGGAGTTGCCCAGCGATGTCTTGCCGGTGCCCGGAGGGCCCGCGAAACACAGGATAGGACCTTTTGACTCGGGCTTGAGCTTGCGCACGGCAAGGTATTCGATGACCCGCTTTTTGGGTTTTTTAAGTCCGTAATGATCGTCATCCAAAACCTTTTTTGCCATTTTTATATCCAGGTTGTCTTCCGTGCTTTCGTGCCAGGGGAGGGTGGTCAGCCAGTCCAGATAGGTTGATGCCACGGTATATTCCGCAGAAGACGGGTGCATGCGGGAAAGGCGGTCCAGTTCCCGTTCCGCCTCTTTGCGGGCTTCTTCAGGAAGATTTCTTTCCTCGATTTTAGCTTTGTAGTCTTCAATTTCAACCGAGGCCTCATCTTTTTCGCCCAGCTCTTCCTTGATCTTTTTGAGTTGCTCCCGCAGATAGTATTCTCTTTGCCGTTTATCCATATCCCCCTTGACCTGGGATTGTATCTTGCTTCCGAGCTCTAAGATTTCCAACTGATAGTTAATCAGCCGGGTCACTTGTTTTAACCGTTTTTTGACATTAAAAATTTCCAGCACCGCCTGCTTTTCCTCAAGGCTGGAGTTGATGGTAGAAGCAACCATATCGGCCAATATGCCGGGCTCCTGTATGGATTTTGCCATGGTAACAATTTCAGGGGGCAGTCCCGGAGAAAGCTCGGCAATGCGGGTGAACTGGCTTATCATGTTGGACATCAGTGCCTCTGTTTCCTTATCCTTCTTACCTTCATCCTTCATATACTCTACACGGACCCGGGGGTAGGGCTTGCCTTTGATAAACTCTTTTATCCGGAATCGCTCCATGCCCTGGGTAAGCAATTGCAATTTGTTGTCTTCGGTTTTTGCCATTTTAAGGATCAAAGCGCTTGTCCCAACTTCATACAGATCCTTTTTCGTATACTTGCCTTCCTGAATCGGTTCTTTTGCCACAACAAGACCTACGACCCGATTCTGGGACATGGCTTCGTCCACCAGTTGGATGGATCGTTCCTGTATGACAAAAAGGGGCAAAACCATTTTGGGGAAAACAGCTGCATCAATCATAGGGAGAATAGGAAGAATTTCAGGCAATTTATCCGTCTTGCTTTCACAGGATGACTGAGGCTGTGTCATGGCTTGGGATCAACAAGAGAACGGCTATCCTTAGGTAATATCTATTTTGCGAATTGTATCGAGTGAAAGTTTGGCCAGCCGGATCTGGAGAAAACCGTTTGAATATGACGCTGAAACCACTTCAGGATCAATGGGTGCGGGAAGGTATAAGGTGCGTTCAAACCTGCCGTACTGGATTTCAGCCAGTCTGTATTTTGCGTTTTCTCCGCGAGGAAATTCAGCACGGGTCCCATAAATCCTGACCGCCTTGTTGCTGATTTCCAATTCCAGGTCCTCTTTATTGGCTCCGGCGATTTCAGCCAGAATAAGAATCTGGTCAGGAGTTTCATAAATATCCATTTGAGGCTTCCATTTCCGAGCGGATAGCATGAACATGGGGCGTATGGGCCGAAACATATCATCAATGGTTTTTTCGAACTCGGGATCGAGCTGATCAAAATCGCTAATGAATCGTATTTTGATATAGTCCATTTTTTAGCTCCTGTGTGTTAATGCTGATATCTTTTTTGCTTTGGCCGGCTCAAACAAGTTCATTATAATCAAACAAAAATAGTAACCATGTCAAGGAAAAATAATGTTGCTTATCCTTGCAGGTTTCAGGTTTCAGCTAATTCGTTTCTTACTCCTGACACCTGAAACCTGATTGCAAGGCTTTCGTTCAATAAATGAATAAGTTAATGGGTGAAAACCAT
>JAFDEW010000162.1 GCA_019310125.1 Deltaproteobacteria bacterium
AATCGCCGTTTTCTCCTAAACTACCTGCAGCACAAGGTGTCCTGGGATTCTCTGGAGAGCCGGCCGGTATCATTGCTCATGATGGACCTGGACTATTTCAAGGAGATCAACGACGCCCACGGTCATGATGTTGGCGATAAAGCGCTCATCTGGGTGGCCGGGCTGGTCAAAAAACTGTCGGGAGACAAAGGATTGGCCATCCGTTACGGGGGCGATGAGTTCATGATACTCCTGCCGGGCGCTGACAAGGAATCGGCCCTTAAAGTTGGCGAAGCGCTGATGCAGCAGATTCATACTGAACGCTTTTACTTAGACGAAGTGGGTGATGATTTAAATATTACCATAAGTGTCGGGGTTGCTTCAGCTCCTGATGATGCTCAAAGCGGCAAGGATCTCATCCGGAAGGCAGATACTGCGCTCTATTATGCTAAAAGATTTGGAAGGGATAGACTCGCCAGTGCAGAGCAAGTTGCCCTCCAGGACGTGTTCCCCAAAACCGCTATCCATCAATTGGACAAAGCAAAAATCACCGGTCGAAAGACTCAACTCATTAAGGTGGCTCAGGCCCTGAAGAAATTTGGTCAGCGCCAGAACCAGTTTCTTATCATCAAAGAGGCCGACGGTATGGGCAAAACCGAATTCTTGGGAGCAATCCGCCAAAGTCTGCCCAAAAACAAGATATGCCAGGTTGCGGTAACCGGTATTGCCCATGAGGCGTTTCGTCCCTATTATATGATTACCAACATTTTAATCGAGTTGCTGAATCAACAGCCCGACAAAGGCGAAAAGGTCTTAAATGGTCTGACTCCCAAGGAAACCAACTATCTCTCCTACATCTTACCTCAACTGGGGGAGCCACAAGACCTCTCTGATCAAGAAGATGAAAAGACGCTGCGTGAACAACTCTTTGATCATCTGATTCATTTCATTCTCAACCTGCTTGATTCCCGTCATTTTCTTCTTCTTATTGATGATATGCATTACAGTGACCAAGCCACTCTTTTCTTGCTGAGGCGGCTGCTGCTGCGCCGGGATATTCCGCTATTTATCTGTGGAACTGCAGCGGATATCCGTATAGATAACGTCCAGGGACAAACTATTCCCTTAGAACAGTTCCTCGCCGCCTTTGAGCAGGAATTGAATATTGGCCGATTGAATCTTCCCCCCCTGACCGCCAATGACATCGCCGAGCACTTTCAAAGAATTTTTCCTGATATCTCTTTGCCTGAGAATTTTGAGAAAGTTCTGGCCCAACTTACCCAAGGCAACGCTCTTTTTATCAGCGGGATTTTGCGCAAACTGGTTTTGGATGGGAAAGTCACTTTGACCGGACAGCAATGGGTTATCAATGACCTGGAGGATGGATATCTGCCAAGCTCCCTGGAAGAGATTGTCAGACAGAAAATCGCTGCTCTGGATGAAGAGGGCAGGAAGCTATTGGACCATGCAGCCATATTTGGTGAAAATGTCTCACTGAGCATGCTTGCCGGGGGTTCCGAAAGCATGGAGATTAAGGTACAGGAATTTGTTGATCAGGCCGTGACTCAGGGTCTAATCAGTTCAGAATTCAAGAAAACCGATGAAATCATTGGCTTCCTCAGCCGCCGCGTTCTGGAGATTACCTATGGAGCAATCCAGGAGGATCGAAAACAGGAACTCCATGGGAAAATCGGCGCCTACCAGAAAAATCTCCACAACCAACACCTTCTCCCCTCGGCCGCGACGCTTGCTTACCATTTTCAACTCTCGGCCAACCTTGAAAAAGCTCGATCATACCAAGAGTCGCAACAGGTATACAATCACAAAATATTTAATGCGAAAGAGGCGATTCACTACACGGGAGAGATCCTGCCGGATGTCGCCTCGGGGGATTTTCCTATAGATCCCGCCAGCCTGGCACAACTCCCGGGACTTATTCATCTGCTTTTCTCCTCCGTGCGTAATATCAAGCTCTATCCATCCGGAAGCAGTGCTATCCTCGACGCCACCCAGCAGCTCAAGGAAACCATCGACAAGATCCTGGCTGACAATGAACGACTGAATATCACTCAAACAGAGAAGACGTTGATGGTTAATGGCGAACCCTTGGATGTTACCGAGTTTAAATCTATTGCCGAGAATTTTGTGAAATTTCTGAGTCGGCTGGAGCTGACAGGCATTGCCTTTTACCGGGGGCTCAGGGAAAAAGAATTGACGGTGATGCTGGAATCCCTCAACCGAATCAGCAGAAAAATAACCGATCGGAATTTCTGGAAACGTTTCTCAAGGGAACACCGGTTATTTCATATCGAATTCAAACAGGTGCGATATACCACTACCAGAGGGACTGAGAAAAGGGCTAAACACCAAGAAACAGGGCAGGAAAATGGCAACGCCGAGCCAATGCCGGTTTCTGCCGAATTGCTCGATCATAAATACCGGGAGCCGGATGAGGAGGATTTGATCCGGCTTCCACAGGTGATACGATGTCTGCTCACTTCTGCCAACAATATAAAATTCTACCCTCCGGAGAGTAAAGCCGTCAGCTACTCCATTGAAGAGCTTTCCGAGGCGCTGCACGGCATTTTGGTCAGGCACCCTGTGCTCACGCTATCACAGGTTGGCGACGGTCTTTTGGTTAACGGCGTAAAGATAGACACCACAGATTTCAAAACCACGGCGGACAGTTTCCTAAAGCTTCTGGGAAAAATCGGATTAAGTAGTCTCACATTCCTAAAAACCATTTCCTCTCAAGAACTGACAAGATTCATTGCCGCCATCGGGCAATTTGCGGATGATGAGCTGAACAGCGAGTTCTGGCAGTTTCTTGCCATAAAGCAGAATTTATCCGGCATCCTCTTCGACCAAAGTCTTTATGAAATTCTGGAGATACCGGTTGAAATCGGTTCTGATTCTACAGGGCCCATCGAGGACCCAATGATAGAGGATGACGCAGATCTTGCATCCCGGATTGCCGTGGAACCGGAAGTGGATGCGCCCATATCAAAATCGCTTCAGGCAAAAGAAGATTCGGCGGCGCTTACAGAAGCTGTTATTGAATCAATAGTGCAACAGCTGCACGATCGATTTCTCAAGGGCGACGGGAAAAAATCCCGGCAATTGGTCAACCGGCTTTTCCAGGGGTTTGCGGACCAGACCCACAACATTCGCACCAAAGTGATTACTGCCTGTAGCCGTTTGCTGGATGATTTGGATTTCGCCTCCCAATCTCAATGGATTGAACTGCTATCAGATCCGTTGCTGGGAATTTTGCCGGAAGAACAACATTTTGATATCCTGAAACAAACAAGCTTACTTCTTTCTAGAACCACTGCCCATCTCATCCAATTTGGTGACTATGAGCGGGCCTGTCGAATTCATTCTGGGTTACGTTTGCGTTGGCAACAGCTGCAAAGCCGTCAAGATCAACCGGTCCGGGAGGAAGAAATAACTTTCATTCAAGAGCTGGACCCGAAAACTCAGGGGATATTACGTGAAGATATGAAATCCCAGGACCCATCCCGGTTACGACTATCCACCCGTTTTCTTGGCAGTATGGGCTCGGCAGCCTTACCCGTACTTATCGAGATTATCAAAAAGGAAGATGACCTTAAATTGAGACAAATCGCTGCCCATCTGCTTGGAAATTTGGGTCCGGTAGCCACAAAGATTCTCAGACGTGAAGTCATACTGGAAGGCTTTGCCGAGGAACGCGTGCGAATTCTAGATGTAATCGACAATATAACCCAGAATCTAAAAACAGAATTGGCTTACGCTCTGGGTGACGAGAGCCCCCAAGTTCGGCGAGCAGCCTTTCGTCTCGCAGAGCGCCTGAATAATGAGGATGTGACGTCGCTGCTGTTAGATTATGCCAATCAAGAAGATCAAAGCATGTCGGTGTTTGCCATAAAATCCTTGGGAAAACTCAAGTCCACGGGAGTAGTGGACGCGCTTATTTCCCTGATGAGGTCCACTCAAGATACGGAGCGTCTCACTGCCTGTTGCAGAGTTCTTGGGCAACTAGCTGACCCGGCCGCTATCGAACCATTGGCCAAAATCATGGCCCCCGGAGGGTTTCTGTCATTCCGTAAAAAAAGGAACACCCGGGTTCGTGCGACTGCCGCTTTTGCCCTGGCGCAGATAGATCATCCCAAGGTGGCTGAAGTACTCGCGCTTTATGTTAAAGACCGTGACCCACGGGTTCGACAAATCGCCCGAGATCAGGTGAACCCACAAAATTCCTCCTCATCCCGCTAACAGTTCGACATACTTTTGAAACATAACGCAGAGATTGCGGAAAAGGGCTATTTCTGGATGGACACGAACTAGAGATTCAGCCGACTGACCAGCGCTTCGAGACAAATTGATTTCATTTGTTGACTGGCCATTGCCTGTTTAACGAGCGGAAGTTTTAGAATTACCCCTAAAACAGCGGCCATGGCACGGTGGCTTTCCAGCGCCTGATTGTCGAATATCAGCTCTTGAAGCTTGCCCTGCTCAATGGCCATAACCACCACCCGGTGGGCGGTATTCAGGGGGGTAATCACCCTCTGATCCCTGGATTCCAGGCAAATGCAATTCTCGGGACAGACCCTGGCACAGATGCCGCATCCCAGACAAATTTTCTCGTTAACCCGTGCCTTTTTCTTTTTGGGATGATGAGGATCGTTGGCCGAAACCAGGCTCATGGCCTCGACCGGGCATACGGTAACACATTTTATGCACCCCGTGCATGCCTCATCTTGTATTTTCGGGATAAAATTGGTTGTATGAACCGGCTGCAAAAAGGCAAATTTCCGGGCGGTAGTCATGGCATCGCAGCAACATCCGCAGCAATTGCAGATAAAACTCACATCCTCTCTAACATTGTCGCCGAATTGCACCAGATTGTGTGAATAAGCCGTTTCCAGCAGTTCCAGGCATTCCGACACCTCAACGCGTCGGGCATAGTCATATTTTATCAGAGACGACGCTACCGAGTTAAAGGTCATGCATATTTCTTTGGGCGCGTCACAGTCCAGGCCCATATGCGACATTTTATGACGGCAATAGCAGGTGCTAATCCCGATGTGTGAAGCGGTTTTAATAACCTGAGTCGCCCTTTCGTAATCCAAGATCTGTAATGCGTTCTCACTTGAAAGAACCGGCTCATGAACAAAAACCCGTCCCAGCTTGGTTTCGCCGGTAAGAAACAGGTTCTTGACAAAATCCTCTTCAACATTAAGATACTGGTAATACAGTTCGCTCAGTATTTTCTGATTAATGTCACCTCTGATACGCATCAGGGAAAATTCAAAAAATCCTGCCATAGGAGGCGGAAGGCAGTAAACCTGACGACCCTTTTGCTGGATATCCAATAAAATCGCCCGGCCACACAGTTGATCTAAAATTTTTCGGGTTCTGACCCTGTCCATTTTCCATACATAGGCGGCTTTTTCAGCGGAAAACGGTCTTAAGGGTAATAGCGATACCAGTTTGGCCTCTTTTTCGCTAAAGAGCATTTCTAGGATTTTATATAATAGTTTTGAAGGAGGTGCGCCCTGGGGAAATCGATTCAAACGATCCACCAGCTGAACATACCCTGATTTAGTGGTGTGATGGGCCATAAAAAAACCTCAAATTAAACTTCAAGGGTTTTTAAATAGTTGACGGCTTCCGGAATTTCCCGTTCGCTGAACACACGGATACTATGTTCTTCCAGAAGAACAGTGGTAATGCCTTTGCCCGGCTTTTTAATTCCGGAAAAACTTCCGTCGTAAATATATGTGCTGCCGCACGACGGGCTGCCATCTTTTAAAACGGCAAGCTTGATGTTGTGTAAGCGGGCAAGTTCAAGGGCTTTTTGAGCACCGGTCAAAAAATATTGGGTAACATCCTTTCCTTTAATGTTCATGACCCTTGTATCCCCATTCAATACCGTACGTCCGTCGTGACCGGAGATTTCCGAGCAAGGCCTGGGCACTGGAAGCCCTCCGGCAACTTCGGGGCAGAATGCCACCAGACGTCCCTGGCGTTTCCAATCCCCTAACCTGCCGTTTTCATTAATCTTAACCCGTCCGTTGTAACGCACATTCTCTCCGATTAAGCAGGCGCTGACAAGTACTTTATTCATTTTCATCCATATTTTTTTATCGTTGAATCACCCGGTTGC
>JAFDEW010000163.1 GCA_019310125.1 Deltaproteobacteria bacterium
ATAGAGTGTCCGTCATTGTCTTGGATTCATCAAACGGACACTCTACCCTGAGAACTATCCTGATAACATTGTGAAAAGAATTCCGGTAATGAGCTTATTCTTCTGTAAAATTGAGTTTGTCCAGTTCTTTTTGTAATCCTTCAAACGCATTATTCGCCTTGAATTCATTGTAAAGGGCTTGCTCATTTTTAACCAGTTTTTTGGTCTGATCATTGATTTCTTTTTTAAGTGCCTCTGCATCCCCTATGGGCCATAGAGCTAAGCTGTGCCAGGTGCCGTCCGGACATACTTCACGCTTTACGATTTTGCAGCCGTAAAGAACATGGGAGGAGACCGCTTTGCTTACCGACTCAGAGAACTGAAGCGCCTGGGCGCCTTCACCAATGCCGGACTGCTGCATAAAGTCTTTCATCATGGTCTGAACTTTGACCCGAATGGCCATAACCACTTCATCGCGTGCCCGCTGGTCGGCCGTCTTCTTGGAAAGTGACTGCATTTGCATTTTGGCAAGTCCACTCCCGTAAAGACCGTCTTCAGCTGAAGGAGGATTTTTTTCCCAGTCCGGGATACACATTGCCTGTTCCGCGGGCCCGGCAGGAGCAGGCCCCGGTGGTGTCGCACAAGCCATGATTAAAAAACAGCCCATAATAATAATTCCCACTAGCAAAAGCCTTTTTTTCCCGTTCATCATTTACGTCTCCTTTCTATCATTTGGTTAACAGTTTAAACTAAAATAAAAATTTATCACATATTTAGAGACCGCGATAGATTTTAGACCTACGGAACACTCTCTGAATGTAGTCTTGGGTTTCCTTATACGGAAGTTTTTTTCTCAGGGCCTCATGAATATCTTCCGTAGTCATGGTTTGGGCCTTTTTAACGGCCGGTTTTAGACGTGTCTTTCCGGTGAGCGCTCTGGCAACATTGCCGGCGCCAGTATTGTAGGCTGCAACGGTCAGTAAATAGGCAATACCCGGGTTTTCAATTCCTTTGAAATACACATTTTTCGTCAGGTCCAAATAGCCCACTCCGAGATTGATATTGTTTTCAGGATTATACAGGAATTTGGGTGAAGGTTTTTTATCCTCTTTAAAAACATGTTTATAAGCATCCCGACCGCCTGAGACGGGGACAAGTTGCATTAAGCCATAGGCAGGAACGTGGGAACGGGCCATGGGATTAAAATATGACTCGGTATGAATGAGACCGAATACCACGCTGGGATCTATATTCCGCTGCTTACAATATTTAAGAACCGTGGATTTATATCGTTCCGCACGGATTCTTAAGTGCTCCGGCACCATCTGAACTTCAACGGATACAACTCTCTTGGGTGGCGCAGACTCCTGAGGTATGAGTTTTGAAGATATTTTCAACTTTTGTTTCAGATGCTGCACTACAAATTCATCTACGTTTTTTGTGGAAAGGGTTTTCTGGCCGTCAACAGAGACCTGACCTGAAAGCAAATTTTTACCTGTGGGCCATTGGTCCGACATCATGCGTTTAAGTTGGCGTTTAATTTTTTCACTGGCTGCCTGTCTCGGATTTTTTTCGTCCTTTGGGATAAGGACCTCAATGGAAATCTTGCCTGCTTTAAAATCAACCTGGCTTCGACTTTCTTTCTTTTCTCCGTAATCGACCCAAACCTTTTTGCTGGACCCGATAAACTCTCCCCACTTGGCCCTCACTGCCTCCTGATAGGCGGCGTAATCCTTTTCCTGTTCGTCGATGAAAGAGCTGAATTGCTCTTTTTCTTGTTTTACAAAAGACTGGAAATCTTCATCAGCAGAAAAAATTGGATTTATTACCACCAAAGATAGGAAGCAACATAGAGTTGTAAGAAGAAAATATTTTATGTTACGCATTGTGTCCTCCCGGTATTTTTCAATAATTAAATGCGTTGTAGGAGGTCAATCCAACTAGTGTCCATCCATAAACGGCATCTTTCGGCCCCCGGCGGCGTTCTCGTTCGTTTTCAATCCTCGAAATAGCGCGCTATGCCTGCGGTTGAAAACTCGCTCGGGCCTTGCCGGAAACCAAAATCTACCATTTCTGGATGGACACTAACTATCAAAACAGCGACCCGGTAAACGGAAATTAAAATTCACCTTTTTCGGGCAATAGAACCAAGGTTTTTTCGAAATCAATTGCGGTTGCGATTTAACAATCTTGCATTCAAATTTTCAATATGGTAAGCATACCTATTGTTATTATAGGTGATTCCATTCTTAAATCGATAATATTGACGTATATATTAAGTTCCAATAAAAGATGTCAACATAAATTCATTCTGCCACCAGCTTCTTTTGATTCACACAGATTAGCTAAAACCTAAGGGATTCGATGCAAAAGGGTTTAATTAGATGCTGTTATGATCTTGTCGAATCATACGAGATAGGATCGGAAGATTCATGATTTTCCAGAATTTTGTTATTAAATTTGGTTCGTCTTTTCATAAGCAGTATAAAAAATGGTATTCGGGATTAGTTTGTGCGGTTCTCATCTGCTTTTTGGTTATACTTGTGCAACAGTTTTCCTTTATGCAGATTATAGACGCCAAAACGCTTGATGCCAGATTCTCAATCATTGAACCTCCGGATAAGGCGTCTGAAGATATTATCCTGGTGGGGATAGATGATTCGAGTCTGAAATATTTTTCTGACAATGGTATTCCCTGGCCCTGGCCAAGAAATTTTTATGCACACCTTTTGGACTATTTAACGAATTCGGGGGCCAAATCTGTAATTTTTGATCTGTTGTTTTATCAGCCGGACATCGATCGTGGTGAATCTGATGCAACTGAAACAGATAAAGCATTTGCCAATGCCATTCGAACTAATGGCAACGTCATCCTGGCAAGCCAACTCACCCGAGAGGACCTTGGATCTCGCTTGGATCTCTCAAGATTTTATCTGGATCTTAACAAAAAAGATAACATCACCTTGAGCCCCTTTAACGGCATCCTTGCTCCAAAAGACCCCTTGCTCCGTGAGACTCGGCAGTTAGGTATTGTGAATTTGGAACCGGACGCCGACGGTATCATTCGACGAGTCCCGCTGATTTATCCGTTCAATGGCCGTTTTCTGCCGCAGATAGCGGTTAGCGCCTTTCTGTCTTCCAAAAATAAGCCCGCTACTCTGCAACGGTTATCCAACTATATGGATATCGACGAAACACAGGTCCCCCTCGACAATGCCGGCAACTATCTTATTCACTGGTATGGTCGTCAAACCACTTGCCAATTCATCCAATGTGTTCCTATCTCGGCGGTGATTCAGTCAGCCTCTGCCGTTCAGGCGGGTGTAACGCCACAGCTTTCACCGAATGTTTTCAAGGATAAATTCGTTATTGTCGGTGTGACCGCTGCAGGGCTTATGGATTTAAAGTCCACACCTGTTTCAGACATTCAACCCGGTATGGAAATATGGGCCACAATTCTTCTCAACCTGATAAGGAATGATTTTGTTAAACACAGCAGCTTACTCCTGAACTCATTACGGGTGACAATCGTCGCTTTTGTCGTATTTTTGATTATCACAAAAATTCCCGGGATTGCATCACATTTTCTGGTTCTTTTCATGACGCTCCTGGTTGGCGTTGAAACGTTTTGCGCGTGGCGGTTTCATCGGCTGGCCCTAAGTTTCACCATGCCCATGTGCGGTTTAATGGTATCCTACTTAGCCCATACTTCCTTCGGTTATGTCATTGAAGGGCAGGCAAAAAGAAAAATAAGCAAGGCCATGGCTCGATATCTTCACCCGGATCTTGTGCAACAAATTGCACGGGATCCAGAACAGGTTAAAATAGGTGGACAGGAGGTGGAAGCGACCGTTTTATTTTCAGATATATACGATTTTACAACTATCTCAGAGACCTTTTCGCCACATGAGCTTGTTGCCCACTTAAACCGCTATTTTTCCGACATCAGCAGCTTTATTCTTGATCACGGCGGCATGCTGGACAAATATACGGGTGACGGCATTATGGCTATTTTTGGAGCACCGCTTCCGCTGGATGATCATGCCCTTCTGGCATGCCGCGCGGCACTGGCACATAAGGATTTTAGTAGTAAACTGGGTAGCGGAAAGGAGTTGTCCGTCGCAGATCAATTCCACAGTCGCACTCGACTTGGAATCCATTCCGGCAACATCGTTGCCGGCAATATTGGATCCGAACGACGAATGGATTATACTGCAATCGGAGATACCGTAAACCTATCCGCCCGGCTGGAAGGAGTTAACAAAATTTACAAGACCAAGATCATTCTCAGCCATGCCACCTATAAACGGATTAAAAATGAATTTATTTGCAGGGAATTAGATCTTTTGAGGGTAAAAGGAAAAAACGAACCCACCCGAATTTATGAATTAATCGCAAATCGGGAATTTGCGGACCCTGAGCGTTATCAATGGATCGAAAAATATCACGAGGCCCTGTCCGCCTATCGCCAGGGAAATTGGGAAAAGGCCGGCGCCCTTTTTGAAGCACTCGCCCATGGATCTCACCCCGACCCGGCAAGTGTGGTCATGTTGGAGCGTTGCGGGTATTTAATTAAAAATCCGCCCCTGCACTGGGACGGCATTATAAAGCTTGAGGTGAAATAAAATGAGACGGTTTTTATCCATAGTTATTCTGTTCGTATGTTTCAGTCCCTGCATTGGAATTGCCGAGGAATCAATAATTAATGTGAAGCAGAACCGGGCAGTTATACGCAACGGCCCGGGATCATTTTATGAGGTGCTTGCTACCGTGCCCAAAGGCGCCACTTTAAACTCTTTAGAGGCTGTCGGTGGTTGGTTCAAAGTCCGTTTCCGGGATAAGGTCGGATTTATGTCTGCAAAAGTTACTCGAGAGGCCGCACCTCACAAAGATGTTTTTTCTCAAATGGCATTTCGTCCGGCCTCGCTCAAGCTCTCGCGTCATGGCATGGCAGCCGGCGCCAAGGGATTTGCCTTAAGATTTGCAAAGCGAATTAATGGAAACCCTAAGCTGATTGATCAGCTTGGCGCTTACCGGTTGGACCCCGCAGCCTATAACTCCTTTAAGAAGGCAACCTATGAAAATCAAAATTTACAGGAAATGCGGAGACAATTCCCCATACCCAAACTTGAAGTTCGCAGCGAATTTTCGGTGATAGAACAAGGAATCGGCCTGGGGATTGCCTCTAAAATCGGAACCCTGAACCTGTATGACAATAAAACGGTCACGGAGTATATCAATCTTGTCGGAAATCTTCTCGTTGAAGCGACTTGCGGCTATGACCTTCCATTTAAGTTTTTCGTGATTGACCAACCTTTTGTAAACGCCTATGCCTGCCCAAGCGGGTATATTTTTATCAGCCGGGGGATGATTAACTTAATAAAAAACGAGGGCGAGCTTGCTGCCGTTCTGGGGCACGAAATCGCCCATGTTCTCTGTCAACATGGCATGCAGGAGTTGGAAAAAAGAAAACCGATTATTATAGCTGAAGACGCCTTTTCCCGGCTTGATGAAGAGTTGCCTCAGGAAAAGGAAGATGAGTTTAAACAACTGGAATCAGAACTGGATGACTTTGCCCTAACCGTTTATGAAACCATATTTTCCGGGCGACTTTCTCAATATGAGCGGGAGGCGGATCATCTGGGAATGATTTTTGCAGCCCGTTGCGGCTATCCGCCCGGGTTAATGGCCAATTTGCTTGAACGAATGGTTCGATCCGGAACGTCATCAACCAATGAACATTATACCCGGAAGCAAATTGAAGAACGTTTGGCTAAAATTAAAAACGATTTGACTTCCGGCCAGTGGAAAGGAAAGTTTAACAATTTTGAAAAAAGGTGGGAAACATACATGACAGCAGCTCCTCAATAAATTCAGAACTCCTGACCTGTATACGTAATTTCAACGTGATATGAAGGTTTAGTCGTAATTTCAGACGCAACAATTTGAACATCGAACATCGAACGTTCAACGTCGAACGTCGAATGTGGAAGGCGCTTCGCTTTGTCTTTATTATAAATGGTAGAATACATTATTCGATGTTCGACGTTCATCTTTTATATGCCCTCAAGGTGTGGATTCCTCATTAAAATATGTTGAATCTGAATTTACGCCAGGTCAGTAGCCCTGAAATTAT
>JAFDEW010000502.1 GCA_019310125.1 Deltaproteobacteria bacterium
CGGACCCAGCGTCCTTGAAATCAAGTAATAGTCGCCGCCACCTTTGACTTTGATATTGGTGGCGATCGCTGATATGGATATGCTGGTCAGAACCGAAATCGCATTGGCGAGGGTGATAATGATCAAAGCGCGCCCCAATCCGGCGCTCCCCACCACATACCCCAAACGTAAAAACAGAATGATCCCCAGGATGGTCAGAACGCTCGGCGTAAAAACACCGGCAAACGTTCCCATGGTACCTGTTTTGTCGCCCGAGACATCCTTTCCGTGGCGGGCATTCATGTGTTATCCTCGCCCATGCAACTTCCGAATGATATGACTTTCACAAAGCTGTATTGAGTAAAAATTAAAGAATATCATTCATTTTTAGCATATAGGCAGTTACGTGTCAAAACTTCTGAAGTAAAATTCTATCTATTATTTATATTGACAAAATGGTTAATTTCTATTGTATATAAAAGTATATCCTTGCTTCAATTTATTAACTTTAATAAACCAAGTTGACATCACTATCTTGCTAATTTTTTAATTAGGCCCTTACCTTTATAAACTTGTTATATATTATTAATTCAAAAGGTTAGAAACAAGTCTTTTCCCCTAACATTAAATATAACCCATTGTCTTAAAACCCTTTTTTAAGACTTCGCTTGGAAGAAAACATGAAATATAGAACAAACTCTGTTTTAGGCGCTTTTTTGTTTTTTAGCATCTTTTTTTGGACGATCACACCCCGGGTTACGCTCCGGCACAGACTCCATCAAAGGGCGACGTTTCCAAACAAACCATCGACACTCAAACTAAAAATGATACCCAACCCCCTGCCCAAAAAATCAAGGCGGTGGATAAAGCCGGAGAGAGCATTGGAAAAGGTATCGACAAATTTAGTCGATCGGCCTCTTTAAAAATCGGCAAGTGGATCGAGGTTGAAGTTTTCGCCGGCATCACCTGGCTCAAACTGCTCCTTTGTCTGTTTTTGACCTTTTTGGTGGTCATGGTGGAGCGGCTGATTCGATGGCTGATAAATTCGGCAATTCGAAAAATGCCGGCCCAAGAAGAGGCTGTTTCATGGCGGCAGCATTTTCTTGAGGCGCTCACCCGCCCGCTTTCTCTTTTTATTTGGTCTTACGGTATCTATAGCGCCCTTTCGCCCCTATACATTCATTTTTTGGCGCCTGATGGAAGTAATCTGGTGCACACCGTTGCGCAAAAGGCGGCAGATATCGGCGGGACCATCGCCCTTTTCTGGCTTATCCTTCTTTTAGTCGGAATTTTGGACGTGTACCTGAAAAAATGGGCGGCCGGCACCGAAAGCACCATCGACGACATGCTGGCCCCCATTGTCGGCAAAACCCTTCGGCTGTTCGTTATTGTTATCGGCGGTATAATTATTGTCCAAAATCTCACCGGACTGAAAATCGGTCCCCTGCTTGCGTCCCTGGGCATCGGCGGTTTGGCCGTAGCCCTGGCCGCCAAGGATTCCATCGCCAATTTTTTTGGAACGCTGACCATCCTTTTCGACAAGCCGTTTCAGGTGGGGCAACGGATTACCATCGACAAATACGACGGGATCGTTGAAAATGTCGGCTTCAGGAGTACCCAAATACGAACACTCACCGGTCACCTGGTGACCATTCCCAATGAAAAACTGGTGAACTCTTCCGTGGAAAACATCGGTGAACGGCCCTATATCCGGTGGTTAACCGATATCGGGATCACCTATGACACGCCTCCTGACAAGGTGGAAAAAGCCGTACATATGATCCGGGAAATCTTGGAGAATCACGAGGGCATGAAGGAAGATTTTCCGCCCCGGGTCTTTTTTAACGGCTTCAACGACTGGAGTCTGAATATTACGGTGATTGCATGGTATCATCCCCCCAATTACTGGGACTTTCAGGAATGGCTGCAAAAAAACTGCCTTGAGATCATGCGCCGGTTTGAAGCCGAGGATATCGATTTCGCCTTTCCGTCCCGTACCATCTATATGGCCAACGATGACAAGCGGCAACTTAAATTAAAAATGCTCAAAGCACAAGAATTTTGATCTTTCTCTAATGAAAGGAATACGTTGTTATGCCGAGATTCATCAAACGACATTCCAAGAAGGCGGATATCGGGGAAAAGAAGACCGAAGAAACAAAAATTACCCTCATCGACTTTGATGAAGCGCATTTGCAGGAACAGATTATTGACACCATTGAATCGTATCGGGATATTCTGGGCGGCATGCTGGATATTTATCTTTCCACTGTGAGCAATAAAATGAACGAGGTCATGAAGGTGTTGACGATCATCGCCACCATTTTCATTCCCATTACATTTGTCGCCGGAATTTACGGTATGAACTTTAAGTTTATGCCGGAACTCACATTTGTCGCCGGAATTTACGGTATGAACTTTAAGTTTATGCCGGAACTCGAATGGCGCTGGGGATATGTCATGGTCTGGGCCATTATTGTGGTCGTTGCAGGGATCATGATCGGGTTCTTCAAAAAAAAGCAATGGCTGTGAGCCATTACATGACTCTGTATATCAATAGTGTTGAACCTTTTTTAACAAAAGGAGGTAATGCATGTCCGTAAAAAAATCAGAATCCAAGCTCAAAAGGCGCAAGGTAATCTTCTCACTGGAATCTCCCGATGCCAAAGAGGTCATCTTGATGGGAGATTTCAACCAGTGGAATCCTAAAAAGCATCCCATGAAAAAGGACGTGAACGGGGTGTGGAAAAAGGCGACCCTGCTGCTTCCCGGAAGATACGAATACCGGTTTTTGGTGGACAATCAATGGGAAAATGATCCGGAAAACAATCAGACCTGTCTCAACCGCTTCGGAAGTAAAAATAATTTTATCGTCGTGCCGTCGACGTAAGCGAGGATTCAAGGGTTAAAGCAACGATTCCGAGGCTCTCCGGATAGATCTTCAATGACTCCTTAAAAGCCTAACAATCAAGGGCTGCTTTTAAATTTAGACCCTTCAGACACTTAACCTATAATATAGTACCCGAAAACATCATTACTTCCCTGCCCAAAGATAAAAAAGATATCGAAAATGTTGAAAAGGGAATCACGATTTGATTTTTGGTTGAGGCTTTTTCCAATGACTCCAAAATAAAATCGGCCAAGGCTTCACGATCGGAGTCGGACATGCTCCTGAGTATCAGGATATCGTGAGTGTGACAAAGAGGGTTGAGCTTATCTTTGAGTTCAGGGGTGACTTTCTGGATTATGACACCGATCCATCCCCGGATCACCTTCCCCATTTTAAGCTGGGGCAGAAGGTCTTTGACCATATTGATGGGAATGGCAAATCCGATGCCCACACTCCCGCCGCTTTGGCGGCATTCTATCACCTGTTTTGGTTTTTATATCAAGTTTCTATGTGATCAACAAGAAAAACAAGGGATAATACCGAATTGAGTTTTTACCTGAATCTTGTATGAAAATTGATGACTATGGTGCTTATTAAAAAAATTTTTCTGTTTTCAGGCATGGCCCTGTGTTTTGTTGTGCTTCTTCTTTCAGGCATGGGCTTTTATCTCTATTATCATCCTGACCAAGCAAAGCCGATGATAGAGAGATCGCTCTCTGCATCCACAGGAGCATCATGTACCATAGAAAACCTTTCTTATTCTTTTAAACCCATGGTCTTAGAGGCCAAGGGTATTCTTTTCAAACCCCTGAGGCTCCAGCAAGCCTTCTCAATGGAGATCCCTTTCATCAGAGCGGATATGGAGATTGAGGGTCCATGGGGTCATCGGTCCCTTGTTCTAAAAAATATGCAGATGAACGGCCTGTATCTTGACCTTTTTTCCGAGCGGTTCACATTTCCCGACATCTTACCGGAGAAAAGAGGGCCTTCTTTTCCGGCCGGAATGGTTCGGAGTCTTATCGGTCTCTTTTTCTTTCGAGACATCAGATTTCAGTCAGGGGAACTCCTTGACGGACGTATCTCGGCAGCTATGGGTGATCAAGCTGTCCGGGCTCATGGAATCCATGCCGGAGTCAGCGCCGACAAACCGCTTTTTTTATCGTTTGCTTTGGAAGTCAAAAATTCTTCCCGTAATATGGATTTTACAGCGCCGAACGTGAACATCCTTGGCGGCCAAACCTTTGACATCAACGATCTTTAGCGGCACGCTTGAATCTCAAGACATGAAACTCCAAGACTCGGAACTTAGAATCCAAAAAATGGAAGTGCTCTCAAAATTTACGTATCGCCACGGCCCCAAAAATCTCGATGTCGAAGATCTTAAAGTCCGTTGCCAAGGTATTGCTTTGGGATCTGATTTAAAAAAGACCGGATCATTGCCCGTATCAGTGACCTCCGCTGAATCTTTGTCCATGGAAACCGGACTTACCTATAACATAAACCAGGGGAAAACCGCTCTTGCTCCCTTAAAACTCCATATTGGCGGCCTGTCCGTGATGGAAAAGACGGATATGCGCCTGTCGCCTTTGGACATCAATATCAAGGCAGAGGAAATTTCCGGAAACTATCCTGTGATCGAGATCAAGGATGTGACCGTACAAATCCCCCGGGCAAAAATTAACACGGGG
>JAFDEW010000164.1 GCA_019310125.1 Deltaproteobacteria bacterium
ATATTTTTCAACCACACCAAGTGCCGACCGATTCAGAACCCGTTCAACCCCTTTTGCTTTGGCGGCGGCTTCCGCCGTAATATCATCGCTTGTAGGACCCAACCCCCCGGTTACAACCGCAACATCCGCCCTGCTGCCGATTTCTTTTAGAATGGAAACCATCATATCCATATCATCACCCACACACGTGTGACGTATGGCTTCAAGACCCGCCTGTTCCAAAACTTGCGCGATATGGGCCGAATTGCTGTCAACAGCCGCACCCGTTCTTATTTCATCTCCGGTAGCAAGTATTTCTATAATCATATTCCAATCCTCGATATTTTTTTAAGAAATGCCATAGTTATTTGGACATCTGGCACTGGCAACATCTCAATAAATTATGGATTCGGGTTAATAGGGTCAATATGATTATTTTATACACCGGAACTTATTGAGATAAGTTAGGACATCTGCATAAACCCATCTATCATAGATCATCAAGTATCCACTTCCTCTCCAAGGCCTACGTCCTAAGGGCCAGAGTCCAACTGGAGCAAAGCCCCTAAGTTTTCTCAACGCCGTTTTCCAAATTATCAAAAATAGATTGAACCTGTCGGCAAAGACTTTCAAACTGCCGGGGGTATAAAGACTGGGCCCCGTCACTTAATGCCTTATCCGGCGCGTGATGCACCTCCACCATCAGACCCTGGGCTCCCACTGCCACGGCTGCCCTGCTCAACGGAATCACTTGATCCCGAACGCCCGCAGCATGGCTCGGATCAACAATAATCGGCAAGTGACTTTCTTTAAGCACCACGGAAACAGCAGAAAGATCCAGGGTATTACGACTGTGGTGAGCAAATGTCCGAACCCCTCTTTCACACAAGATTACCTGTGAGTTTCCACCTTCCAGAATGTATTCCGCCGCCATCAACCATTCGTCAATGGTCGCGGCCATACCGCGCTTTAACACAACAGGCTTGTTTGCGTGGCCTGCTCGTCGCAGCAGACTGAAATTTTGCATGTTTCGTGTACCGATTTGAATCACATCTGCGTATTTTTCCACCAAATCAAAGGATTCTAAATCCATGGCTTCGGTAACCACAGGCATTCCGGTCTTCTCACGAACCTTCGCAAGAATTTTCAATCCCTCCTCGCCCAGGCCCTGAAAGGAATAAGGAGATGTTCGCGGCTTAAACGCACCGCCTCTGAAAAGCTGTGCACCACTTCGTTTTACATGCTCTGCAATGATCAAAGCCTGGGATTCGCTCTCCACCGCACAAGGACCGGCGATTATCACCAGATTACCATTGCCCACAGATATATCACCAACTTTAATCACGGTGTCCTCGCGTTTAAACTCACGACTGACCAGTTTATAGGGACGGGTTACATGAATTGTATCTTTAACTCCCGGAAGCCCCAAAAACGGTGATGCATCAACATGACCTTTGTTGTTTAAAATTCCGATGGAAATTCTTTCTCCCCCCGGAATCGGGCGGGCCGTGTATCCTCTTTCTTCAATGGCAGCCACAACAAAATCAATTTCTGCTTGGGTCGCTTTTTTATCCATTACAACCAGCATGGTTTCTCCTCCTTGCCTTTTTATTCAAAAAAAAAACCGTGAGCTTCCAAGTGCCCACGGTCCTTAGAAATTTTTATAATACCAGCTTATACCGGTATGACCCTGTTGGCACTCCCCTTCCCTCGGTTTATGCGCCACCGGCGCCAAAAGCATTGTGTTGTAGTTAAATATTTCATCTTTGTATTTATAATGGTTCCAACTTTAGAGCTTTGCATTATGCTATAGCTACTGGAACCTTGTTTGTCTTGTCAAGATTTTTTTGACGGTTCCAAGTTTGATGAACTCGTAAAAAGTCCGATTTAGACGGTTTCGTAAAAAGTTCAAATTCAAGGCGTGCAAATTTTGTAATCATGAGGCGTACTTTTTGTACGTTGAATGATTGCGAAATTGCGAAATGCAGCACAACGCAGAAGTTGGGCTTTTTACGAAACCGTCAAGTTTCAGTCGGTTTCCAAGAGATACACGCCGTCGTTACGCTGTACCGAAATCAAACGCGTTTCTAATGCAAATTCTAATAAAAACTCTTGACAAACCCTCACAATAATATATAGGATTTGGAGTAATTTGGTGAAAAACATGATAAAATTTAACATTTACAATCAAATAATAGACTTCGACCGGAACTGGTGGTGGCAAACTCAAATCTACGAGTCTGCCACAGGAACTTGATCAACTAATTTATAATTCGTAACACATCAAAGGACCCGGGCAACTCAAACCCACGGTCCTTTTTTTTTAATTTCAAACGGGCCGTGGAAATTCTCACGGCCTTTTTTTTGGACTTGCGAAACTTTTCACCTGAATCTTGCACGAGTCGGAGGCTTTCATATGCAAGGCATTTAAGGGTGAAGTCATAGTGAATCTATTGCGAACCCTTAATAACGCAGCAGATGGAAGCCTCCGACTCGCCCTTCGGGTAAAAATTAATGAATAAAAAAGACCATCATCCGATTTAACATTTGGGTGAAAATTATGATTATGTGATTTTATCTAAACTCGCTTCAATTAAGCCGTTTAAAAAATCTCATTAATTTTCATGCAAAATTCAGGTTTTAGGAAGGAACCCTATATGCTGATTAATGAATTCCCTGACATAGACCAATATCGCCGTCTGGCAAAACAAAGCAACGTCATTCCGGTCTGCGTGGAAATCCTTGCAGATACAAACACACCGGTCTCTCTTTTAAAAAAAATTTATAAAAACAACGGGGCTGCGTTTCTCTTCGAAAGCGTCGAGGGGGGTGAGCGGTGGGGAAGGTACAGTTTTCTTGGAGTGTCCGCCCGAACGCATATACAAGTGTTTCGCCAATTTGTGGAAATTCGGGAAAATGGTGTCTGCCAACAGATCACCCACCACGGGGATCCCCTTAGCGTTCTGAAAACATGGATGAGCAAGTATCGACCCGCTCACGTGCCCGAACTCCCCAGATTCTGGGGGGGGATGGTAGGATATTTAACTTATGAAATGGTTTCCTTTTTTGAATCAATCCCCAACCTGCTTCCGGAAAATAAGCCGATTGCTCATTTTATTATACCCGATGAACTGCTTATTTTTGATAATATCCGCCATACATTACTTGGGGTTGTTATCTCTTTCATTGACAACCCGGGCGATTCGGATCAAGCGTTTCATTCTGCAAAACGCCGCACCGAATCACTTTTGCGGGAAATGGAACGACCTTTTCCTGAAGAAAAGGACACCCCAACCCACACCGAATTTACACTCAAAGAATCTTTGGAAGCCCGAACTTTCCGGTCTCTTGTTAGTAAAATAAAAGAATATATCCGGGCGGGTGATATCATACAAACCGTTATTTCCATGCCTTTTTTCTGTGCACCCCCACCGGATCTCTGGGCGCTTTACCGGGCGCAACGATTCATTAATCCCTCTCCCTATCTCTATTACCTCAGTCTGGATGAAATGACACTCGTAGGCTCTTCCCCGGAAACTATGGTGCGTCTCGAAAACGGCGTTGCCACCCTCCGCCCCATTGCCGGTACCCGCCCCAGAGGGAAAAACGAGCAACAAGACCGGTCTCTGGCTAACGAGCTTCTTGCAGATGAAAAAGAACGGGCGGAACACCTTATGCTGGTGGATCTGGGACGTAACGACCTGGGGCGTGTGGCGGAGGTGGGAACCGTACAGGTAACAGATTTAATGGTCGTGGAACGCTATTCCCATGTCATGCATCTTGTATCCAATATATCTTGTGATCTGAAATCAGAATATGATGCATGGGATCTGCTTCGAGCCACCTTCCCTGCCGGAACGTTATCAGGAGCTCCCAAAATCAGGGCCATGGAGATTATTGCCGAACTTGAAAACAGACCCCGGGGACCTTATGGCGGTGCGGTAGGATATATTTCGTTCCACGGAAATATGGACATGGCCATTACCATCCGGACGGCCAGTATCGAAAATGGGATGCTAACCGTTCAGGCAGGTGCGGGAATCGTTTCCGATTCCGATCCGGAACGAGAACGCATAGAAACCGTCAATAAAGCAATGGCCATGCAAAAAGCACTGCAACTGATTCAGAAATCATATGAAAAATAAAGGAGGATAGCCCATGATCATAATGATAGACAATTATGATTCATTTACTTACAACCTGGTACAATATCTGGAGCAAATCGGCAGTTGCGTCAAGGTGATCCGGAATGATGTGGCTTCCATTTCAGACCTTGTTTCATGGAAACCAACCGGAATTGTTATATCACCCGGTCCTGGCAGACCTGAAAATGCGGGGATTTCTCTTTCGGTAGTGGAACACTTTTCCGGTAAGATCCCAATCCTCGGTGTGTGCCTGGGCCATCAAGCCATTGGAGCTTGTTTCGGCGGGAAAGTGGTCTCCGCCAAAAAACTCATGCACGGAAAAACATCCATGATACACTCTGACGGAAAAACACTGTATCAGGGAATTCGTAAACCTTTTGAGGCAATGCGGTATCACTCACTGGCCGTTTCACGGGAAAGTTTTCCTGACTGTCTGCAAATAAGCTCGGAATCGGAAGACGGGGAAATCATGGGAATCAGACATCTAACCCATCCCACAGAAGGAATTCAATTTCACCCGGAATCTATTATGACACGGGTGGGCAAACGGCTTCTTAGAAATTTTATTAACCAAACCGAGAGCTATTCACCGCCTCAATAGTAAAAGGAGAAGAAACCATTATGTTTAGGGAAAATCTTAAAAAAATCATCGGTCGAATCGACTTGAGTGAAAGTCAAATGTCTGATATATTTACAGATATTTTTTCAGGAAATGTTACCGATGTACAAATTGGCGCCATGATGGCGGCACTGGCAACCAAAGGAGAAACTTTTGAAGAACTCGCCGGAGCGGCTCGAGCCATGCGCCGTAAAGCACACCGTATTCAAGCACCAAGCGCCATCATTGTAGATACCTGCGGAACCGGTGGAGACGCATCACAGACATTCAATATTTCCACAACCACGGCTTTTGTTGTTGCCGGCTGCGGGGTGACTGTGGCCAAACATGGAAATCGTTCGGTATCCAGTCAATGCGGCAGCGCGGACCTCCTGGAAGTGCTTGGGGTAAAACTGGATACGGATCCGGAAATCGTGGAAGAGGCTGTTCAGGAAATCGGTATCGGTTTTCTTTTTGCCCCAATTTATCACGGCGCCATGCGCCATGCGGCCAAAGCAAGAAAAGAATTGGGACTGCGCAGTATTTTTAATATGCTGGGCCCGCTCACAAATCCCGCCGGAGCCAATTGCCAGCTTCTCGGGGTGTACGCACCCGAACTCACCGAAATGTTCGCACATGCCTTACAGCTTCTTGGCACAAAAAGAGCGTTTGTCGTTCATGGGCATGACGGACTGGATGAAATTTCTGTTTGCGCTCCCACCCGCATCTCGGAATTAAAAGATGGTCTCATTCGAACTTATGAGATTTCCCCGGAACAATTTTTTGGCAACCTGTGGGATTCAAAAGAGCTTCTGGGTGGAAATCCTGAAGAAAACGCCAAAATAACCCGTAACATATTGAATGGTGAAAAAGGACCGAAACGGGATGTTGTTCTGATTAATTCCGCTGCAGCCCTTGTTGCGGCAGAACAGGCAGAAACCCTCCAGGAAGGAATCCGTATGGCTGAAGTTTCTATTGACACAGGTGCTGCAACTGAAAAAATGGAAGCGCTTATCCGATACACACAGGAAAATGGATAAAAATTCAACGAACATCGAATTTTTTTCTAAAGTTTTTGCAAGGAACTCCCGATAACAACACTGAGGCACAAAATATGATATTATCAGCTTATCATGTCAATAATGTTCTGCGCGTTTATGGAGACCAGCTTCGCCAAAGCAAAATCTCCAGCAGGCCGAAGAATGCCAACTCCGCCTTACCGGACAGGATCAGCATTTCTTCAAATGCCAGGCGGAAAACCGTTATTGATAATATTACCTCTAATATTATAGATAAAATTACACAATTTGGGCCACAGGCTACTGTTGAGAAAGAAGTGTTTGAAAAACTTGAAGGTGAATATGGGGGACTCTTAACCATCAGCGGGGATAACCCCAACGAACTTATATTCAAAGAAATTAACGAACATGGGGAAACAGTAAATTCACTTTCCATTGAAGATTCTAATTTTTTAACTAATAAACTAAAAGAAATCACCGAGGAAACCATAAATAAAAATATGAGATAGGAGTTAGAGGATCATACAATGAAAATTGACGATAGAATTCTTAATTATGAAATCAGTAAGCAACTCCCTAAATCCACGCAAGATGCAACGGAGGTAAGCAAACAAAAGCAGCTTTCCGATGAACAACAGGTTGTAGAAAAAGCTCAACCAGGACAGGATACCATTGTTAACCTTTCTCCGGCCTTAAAAGAGACTCAGCTTATAAAGGAGATTATTTCATCCGAACCGGACATCAGAGAAGATAAGGTCTCTGAACTTAAACAAAAGATTGAATCCGGAAAATACACGATTGACAACAATGCTGTTGCCGATAAGCTTGTTGATTCCTTTATTGATGAAATCTTTTAAACATATTATTGAATAAAAAATAGAGGGGGGTTACGATCTGCCCTCTATTTTTTTGCCCGCCCAACATTATTCTTCGTATCATTTTATCCTGTCGCATTTAGATAATTTGGCCCATAATTATTGATGAACTCGTAAAAAGTCAAAATTGAGACGGCAACGTAAAAAGTTCAAGTTCAAGGCGTCGCGAATTTCGTGGAATGAGGCGTACTTATGTACGCCGTAGTGAACACGAAATGAAGCGCAACGCAGAAATTGGACGTTTTACGAAGCCGTCATTATTTATTCAGCGATTTTTCTGAACACAAAGGGATGAGGTGCAATTTCGGTAAGTTCTCTTGTCTCAAAAGGGAGAGATTCATGGGATCCGATGATCAGAAATCCAAAAGGCGCGAGACTGTCGAGGATTTTTCTGAAAGCCTTTTTTTTCAGCAGATCTTCATAATAAGTCAAAACATTATTGCGCAAAAAAATGATATCAAATTTTGATCCCGGAGGGTCGGAAAGCAGATGGTGTATTTTCCATATAACATCTTTTTTGAGCGAATCATTAATTTCAAAAAGCTTTTTGCCTTTCTTTTTTTTAAAATATCTCGTTTGAAATTCTTTTGTTACCTCTTTTAGACTGCTGGATGAATATATTCCGGCGCGGGCGATGTCCAGGTAGTCGGGATTCATATCCGTAGCAATTAATTCAAGCTTCGGTAGATGACCCACACTATTTTTTAAGTCATCCCAGACGATTTTGAAACTGTATGCTTCATCTCCACACGCACAACCGGCAGACCAGACATTAATCTTTTCTAAATTTTTATTAATAAGGTCAGGCAGAATTTTTTTCTCAAGGAACTGCCAAAATTCTCTGTCTCGAAAAAAACGGCTGATGGAAACCGTGAGCAGAAGTTCACACTTTTTTCTGACGTCATCACTCTTGTCCAGTTCCATTAGATAAGCCGAAATGTTTTGGAACCCCAGGTCGTTCATGTGTCTTTTTATCCGTTTTTTGACCCCCTTGCGAACTTTGCGATATCCTGACCAGGAAAATCCGAATCGATCGAGCAAATGGCAAAATTGGTGATCATCCATAGACTCATTTTCATCTTTGCAAAAAAATTGTGCAAGGGATTTTTGCTCAGAACATGCCCGGAGCGGAGTATAAATCAAGACTGTTGTTTGCTAAGGTTGCCATGGCTATCTGGTTTCAGGTGTCAGGTTTCAGGTATCAGCTAATCCGTTTCTTACTCCTGACACCTGACACCTGAAACCTAAAAAAAGCTTCGGAGCCACGGTTTGTCAATAGAAAGGCATCAGCGTTTACCAACGGTCTTGATTTCCACGCCCCGGAGCGTATACGACATTTCGTACAGGAAGGATAAA
>JAFDEW010000503.1 GCA_019310125.1 Deltaproteobacteria bacterium
GTTCATACCCACAAACGGCACGCCGGCTTTTAAGGCCATATCCATGATCTTGCAAATCTTTTTTGAATGCATTTCGCCAAGACTGCCGGCTCTGGCCGTAAAATCCTGGGCAAAGGCAAATACCGGCCTGCCGTCCACAAGACCATGGCCGGTGACGACACCGTCTGATGTAATATCAACCTTTTCCATGCCAAAATTCACACACCGGTGAGTAACGAACATGTCAAGTTCCCGAAATGTGCCGGGATCGAAAAAAATATCGAGGCGCTCCCGGGCGGTGAGTTTGCCTTTTTCTTTCTGTTTGGCAACCGCTTTTTCGCCGCCCATCTGCAGGACCTTGGCTTCCCGTTCTTTTAGATCCTTAATTTTATCTTCAATAATACCCATTATGCAGGACCTTGGCTTCCCGTTCTTTTAGATCCTTAATTTTATCTTCAATAATACCCATTATCAAATTCCTTTCATTTTTCCAGATGGACCTGACTTATGGATAACTAGTGTCCATCCCTAAATGGTCTTTTTGCCCAATCTCTGCGTTATGTTCAAAATATAATCCTCGGAATATTAGAGATATGCCTGTGGTTATTTTTTTCACATGCCCCTCCGGGGCGTAGGCCCTACGGGCCGGAGGCTTGATCTTGAACAAAAATCCTCATTTATGGATGGACACTAACTATAAATTGCCGGATCAGGTCATAAAACACCTTCAAGCCTGTAATTCCATTATTCCCTGCGGGGCGAAGGCATTACGAGCCGGAGGCCAATTGGGGCAACCCCCCTATTTTTTTTAAAAGTGTGTATGGCTTAATCATATGAATAAATTTCGTACCCGGTCTTTTCTCCGAGCAAATGATCAATTTTTTCCTGTGTTCCTTTTCTTTTAACAACCCATTCCCTCCAGTTCTCCATGGACTGCCAGGTACTGACCACCAAGCTCTCGCCGGGTCGATCGATCCTCTTAAATGTTTCCCCGGAAATGTAACCTGGTTGTTGCATGGCTAAATTCCTGAGCTTTTGAAGAAGGGGCTTTAGCGCTTCCGCCTTGTTTTCCGGTACGATCCGTTTAATGATTATTTTTACTGCCATGTTACCATGCTCCTTTCTTTGATGGTTGCGCAAACAAGTGAACACTTAGATTTTAGTAACAAGCCAAAACCGTTGAATATTTACCTTGATGAACTCATAAAAAGTCCGATTTATACGGTTTCGTAAAAAGTTCAAATTCAAGGCGTGCAAATTTTGTAATCATGAGGCGTACTTTTCGTACGTTGAATGATTGCGAAATGCAGCACAACGCAGAAGTTAAACTTTTTACAAAACCGTCTCTTTTGATTCTATATACAAGGGTTATTGTCAAGCAAAAAAAGCAATCGGCTTGCCGCTATTGTGGATGCGGTGGTGCCGTTTTCAACCTCTTTTAAGATCCCGGGTAGTATCTTTTTAACCTCGGGATTTTTATAGAACCTTTCTTGTAACCCCTCCTTTACAAGAGACCACATCCAGTCAATGGCCTGTCTTTTCCGGTTGGCTTCGAGTTCTCCGGTGCTGGTTAATCTTTTTCGATGGTCTAAAACAGTTTCCCAGATTACATCAATCCCGGTCATTTCCAGAGCACTGCAGCTCAAGACCGGTGGTCTCCAGGTAAGCGACGATGGCGTTAAAAAGTGCAGGGCAGTCTCATACTGCTTTCTTGCAAGTTCTGCCTTTTCGATATTATCCCCGTCTGCTTTGTTAACGGCAACGGCATCCGCCAGTTCCAGGATTCCCTTTTTTAACCCCTGAAGTTCGTCCCCCGCACCCGAAATCATCAGCACCAGAAAAAAATCGACCATGGATGCCACGGTCGTCTCGGACTGGCCCACACCCACGGTTTCAATAATCATAACATCAAAACCGGCGGCTTCACAAACAATCATTGTTTCCCGGGTTTTTTTTGCAACGCCGCCCAGGGTGCCGCCTGAAGGTGACGGCCGGATAAAGGCTCTCTCCTCAACAGCCAGCTTTTCCATACGAGTTTTATCTGCCAGTACACTCCCGCCACTTCTCTTGCTGCTGGGGTCAACGGCAAGTACGGCCACCCGATGTCCCTTTTCCACGAGCAGTGTTCCGAGGCTCTCAATAAACGTACTTTTACCCACACCCGGCACGCCTGTAATTCCAAGGCGTACAGCCTTGCCCGTGTACGGAAGCAGCAAATCGATAATAATTCTAGCCCGTTCCTGATGAGAAGAAAGCGAGCTTTCGATCAATGTAATTGTCTTTGCAAGTACCCGCCGGTTGCACTCCAGCACGCCCTGGACATAATGTTGAGGATCATTGGATATCATTGTCGTTACCTAAACCGCACAAGCCGGAACAAAAATGGATTGAAAATTGAATATTTAAGGAACTATCCCGCGTCATAAACCAATGTTTTTAACAATTCACCATCTTCATAAAGAAAAACAGTTGCATGATTTTGTCCGGGTATTAACAGCCAGATTTCTTCTCCCGGCTTCATGAAATCATCGAAAAAATCGACTGAAAGCCCAAAGCTGTTTACGCGCACCCTGATATGTCTTTTTAAAAACCC
>JAFDEW010000165.1 GCA_019310125.1 Deltaproteobacteria bacterium
CGGATTTAGAGTTATCGGCATCCTTCCTATTGTTGAAAATATGCCGTCAGGAAATGCTTCCCGCCCGGGAGACATTATCAAAACCTATGATGGAAAAACCGTGGAAATAGGGAATACCGATGCTGAGGGAAGACTGATATTGATTGATGCTATCTCTTATGGAATTGAGAAATATAAACCCCAGACCCTCCTTGACATGGCTACGCTGACCGGAGCCTGTGTTGTGGCTCTGGGTGAAAAGATCGCCGGGACTTTTTCTTTTGATGATAAATTGGCAGAAGATATTATTTTGTCCGGCCAAAAGACCCATGAACGCTGCTGGCGGCTGCCGCTGACCGAAGACTATAAAGAACTTTTTAAAAGCGATTTCGCTGATCTGAATAATGTGGGCAGCACCCGTTATGGTGGTGCCATCACCGCTGCCTTGTTCCTCTCGGAATTTGTTAAAGATACCCGCTGGGCCCATATCGATATTGCAGGTCCGGCTTACGCCAAAAAAGAATCTGCATACTGCGGCCCCGGCGGCACAGGCTTTGGGGTCAGGCTGCTTTGCGATTTGCTGGATAAGTTGTGATGAGTTATTTTTTTCGTGGTCCTTAATATCACGACTGATCTTTTATCAACGCGTTGGCAATGTTGATGTCATAGGTCTGCTTGGGTTTAAAATCCTTTCCTTTATGCATATGCGTGGCTTGTAATATGGCATCGTAGGGTAACCATCCGTGCTCCTTCCAGAGCTTGGGATCGTCTTGATTCCATAGCCGGAATTCAATGCTATCCGCTTGTTTCCGAACATACATGCGAATCCGTTTGTTTTCAGGAAAAGGATAATAATAAAGGCCTCTTTTATCTTTCATGAATGGTTCTCCAGTTCTATAAATTTATCACCTTGTATTTGTAATAGATAAAGTTTTTTATGGGCATTGCCGGTATGATCAAAGGAAGTTGTCCCTGTTACCCCCTGAAAGTCTTGAAGGTTCATTATTTCATTTTTTATTTCACTTCTGGATTGAATATCATTTTGGCTGACCAGGTCAAACAATATCATGGCCGTATCATAAGCCACCGCTTCAATAAAGCCGGGTTTTTCATGGAAAGTTTCCTCAAACATTTCCACAAAATCCTTTACTTTTTGTGAATTGCTTCCGGCAAAAAAACCATCGGCCATTATAGCGCCCTGGATAAATTGTTTCGCCATTTCGATGAGGCGCTCGGAATGCCACAGGTTGGTTCCGAAAAGATGCACCCCCACAACATCGTAAAAAGCAAGCTGGGGTATTAGGAGTCCTGATGTGGTGGGGCCGTCAGGAATAAAGACGGCCTCAAAATCAAGAGCAGGCTCAGGCGATGAATTTTCAGTTTTTTCTTCGGGTGGTTCCGGAAGCTCGATTTGGGTTTCCGCAAGTTTTTTTATGGATTCGGCGAAATCTGTTTGGCCAGGGTGATAAAGTTGGGCACTGATAACTTCTCCTCCATAAGCTTCAAGTTCATCCTGGAACAGACCCATAAAGGTCGTACCATATTTGTCATCAGGGTAAAGAATGGCAAAACGATTTATTTTAAGAACTTGGGTCGCATAAGATACGAGTGCCTGGACCTGCATTTCAGGGGTAATGAAATTCCTGAAAACATAGTCTCCCAGCGCTGCAATATTTTCTTTCTGGCCCAGAGTAATTATTGGTATCCTTTTTTCCTGGGCAGCCAACGCCGCAGACTCATGAGTGGTTACGGGTCCGAGAATGGCTCCAACCCGTTCTTCGGACAATTCATTTACAGCCAGAGCAGCTTTTTCAGGATCGGATTCTGTATCTTTTACAATCAATTTTATTAAAGAACCACGGTTCCGGGAATTAAACTGATCCAAGGCCATTTCAATACACTTCAATATTTTGTTGCCGTAACTTGTGTAAGGACCGCTTAGCGGGAGTAAACATCCTAATATATTATGTTTAAAGGTAAATTTTTCATTGATATCTTGGATCAAATTTTTTGCCGATTGCACATCTTCGTTTTTCGGAAATCTTTTGATAAACTCTGATAACAGGATAACCGTATCCTCGTATTTTTTCCACTCCGCTTTGGTAAGTCCCATCCGGTAAATAAGATTCTCTACAGGCAGTTCATCTTTGTGGCGTATAAAAAGGGAAATTATAATTGCCGGGTCAACCTCTCTGGCGGCAGATTTTATTTTAAGGAGTATGTTTTCTTTTTCATGCGCTTTGGTTTTTGTATATGCCATAAGATAATAATTTAAGGCTTTGGTCGGAGAACCCATGGCCATATACGAATCACCCACAAGAGTGTATGTTCTGAGAATGTGAACTTTAAAAAGACTCTGTTTCAGGACTTGGGGCGCATGGCTGATAACTTTGGTGTATTTGCCCTGGTTAAAGAAGGTTACAAGAATTTCAACTCGGGCATCCGAAACAACAGGACTGGAAGGATATTTAGCAATCAGGCGGTTATAGATTGTGCGAGATTTATCATATTCCCCTAACGCTGTATGGATCAATGCTTTTTTCATTAAAGCTTGGGCGGCTCGGTACCCATCAGGAAAACGTGAAAGATATTTATCATAAATTTCAAGGGCATTACCATATTCTTTTCGTTGAAACATGTTTTCAGCCCTTGAAAAAAAAATGTCTCCCGGATGAAATTCCACAGGTTCGGGCAGGGGCATGGGTCTGGGTCCGCATGACCAGAAAAAAGAAGAGATAAGCAATATTAGAATGAGATAGATAGACTTCATAAGAATAAAATTGCAAGCTGCACAGGATACGGATCTCGACGGTTTCGAAATCGAAAATTGTATAGCTCATTTTATTTTGACATGCAAACTTATTTGTTTTATAGTACATTTTATTTAATTACGAGCCAGGTACATCCAAATCAACCTCCTGGCATTTAAAGGTTTTCAGTTAATACAACTTAAGCATATTGGTGGTGAAAATGGAAAATGCAAAAAGACATTTTGCAATATCTGAACTTGCCAAAGAGTTTGACGTTAGCAAACGTCATATCCGTTTTTGCGAAGAAAAAGGCCTTATATCGCCCAAGGTCACTAAATTGGGCCGTCGCATTTACAGCAGTTATGATCGTGCACGGTTAAAACTGATTTTACATTGTGTGCTCATCGGTTACTCTCAGGATCAAATCGTCGAATTAATCGGCATGCCTGGTGCTGATCTGGATGAAGCAGACCAGATCAAAAAAGGGTTGGCATATGCGGAGAGAATGATCGAGGAACTCGAAAAACGTCGAAATGAGCTGAGTTTTCATCAAAGAACCAGCGTCATAAACGAAATTAAAATGCTGGGCGAATATATAAAAGAAATAAAAGCCATTCCTCTTGAAACCTTAGAGAAATCGGCGGCAACATCCTACATACCGGATAAGGAAAGTAAAGATAAAGCGCACAAAGCTGTTGAAGAAATAAAACCGGGGGTTGAGCAAAAAACCGGGCGGCAATCTGCCAGGATGGTTCCCCTATATATTGCCGGAGTGGTGATCGTACTCATCATTGGCGGTTTTTTCTATTATCAGAGCAGTAAAAAAGATAGTGAATCCATATACTTGGTCCAAAAAGAATCGGTCAAAACAGAAACACAGCCCGTGTATCGTGATCGTGTGCCAATTGATAAAATCGGTAAGCAGGAAGATCTGAAGCCCATGTTCCCTGAATCGGCTGCCGCCGAGAAAGCTGCTGCTGAGAAGGCCGCTGCTGAGAAAGCTGCTGCTGAGAAAGTCGCCGCCGAGAAAGCTGCCGCCGAGACGGCCGTCGCTGAGAAGGCTGCTGTCGAGATGGCTGCCGTTGAGAAAGCTGCCGCTGAGAAGGCTGTTGCCGAGAAGGCCGCTGCTGAGAGAGCCGCTGCTGAGAAGGCCGCCGCCGAGAGAGCCGCTGCTGAGAAAGTCGCTGCTGAGAGAGCCGCTGCTGAGAAAGCCGCTGCTGAGAAGGCTGCTGTTGAGAAGGCCGCTGCTGAAAAAGTCGTCGCTCAGAAAGCCGCTGCCGAGAAGGCTGCCGCTGAGAAGGCCGCCGCCGAGAGAGCCGCTGCTGAGAAAGTCGCTGCTGAGAAAGTCGCTGCTCAGAAAGCCGCTGCCGAGAAGGCCGCTGCTGAGAGAGCCGCTACTGAGAAAGCCGCTACTGAGAAAGCCGCTGCTGAGAGGGCTGCTGCTGAGAAAGTCGCCGCCGAAAAGGCCGCTGCTCAGAAAGCTGCCGCTGAAAAGGCCGCCACTGAGAGGGCCGCTGCCGAGAGAGCCGCTGCTGAGAAAGCTGCTGCTGAGAGAGCCGCTGCTGAGAAAGCTGCTGCTGAGAGAGCCGCCACTGAGAGGGCCGCTGCTGAGAAAGCTGCCGCTGAAAAAGCTGCTGCCGTCGCTATGGGCACACCACTAATTGTAAAGTCTGCCGCCGAGAAACCAGAAGCGGCTGTAGTTGAAGCCAAACAGGCTGAAATTAATAAAGATGCGCCGCAATCGGAAGCTGTTGCCAAAGTAGCTCCGGATCTCCCTATTGCATTTCCTGAACCTGAAAAACAGGAATCCGTGAGCGTGCCGAATTTGCAGGCTTCGGAAGTTGAAATCAAAGAAGGCGACACAATAGAAGAATCGGATATTAAGGAGCCGTTATTTACTGCTAAAACAGATATGTCATTGCCCCAAGAACTTGAAACGGAACGTCCCGGTTCTGTTGAGGAGAGTACGCCATCTATAGAACAAGAAGAAGATAAAGAGACGTTGGCCTCCGGAGGAGAGATACTTTCTGAACAAGACCGGAAAGACCGGTTGGAATCCTTTTTAAATATCTATTGCCAGACATATGCCAGTAAAGATCTGGATAAATTTGCCACCTTCTTTACTCCGGATGCCACTGAAAACAACACTCCTTTTCAGGATATGCTCCCTAACTATCGAAAAAACCTGGAAAAGATCCAATTGTTTAATTACCGGATTGAGTTGATCGCTTATTCTTTGCAGGCCGATTCAGGAAACATTAGAATTCAGGGAAAATATTTCACCCGCTTTCTTTTGCATGAAGGAACATGGCGGGAAAATAGCGGCGACATTACCATGGAGCTTATAGAAAATGGCGATTCATATTTGGTAAAGCGGCTTATCTATGGTCAATAGAACGGATATTTCAAAAGCCGAAATGCTTACTTACTTTTTCGTGAATCCTAACCCGGACAAGCTGGAACCAAAAGATATTTGCCACCAAGTCACAAAGACACGAAGGACTTTATTTTGTTATTCTTTTTTAGTGTCTTGGTGCCTTTGTGGCGAGAAGAAAAAAGTTTTGCCACAAAAAGCACAAAATTCACAACTAAGAAACTAAACAAGGTTTTTACCCCGCCCAATTCGAATATTTTACGTATAATTCATATATGAGGATACTCATGTCAAAAACAGCCCGCGTGTTATTGATCGTTTTGACGCTTATTTTTCATACTGCCGGTTTTACTATGGCAAATGACCTTGTTGAGTTTAAATATTTTTTTTCAGATGCTTTTTATCATGGAGAGAACCCATTGGGTGCGGATAAAGATCCTGACCTGGTTACGGCAAAAGAAGCCGTGGATATGGCTTGTAAGATATGGGAAAACGCAACCGGCGGGAATATGGTATTTGCTCCTGCAAGCAACCCAAAAGAAGCGGATATAATTTTTGAGGGATGGTCCAAACAAGGTCCCAAAGTCGTGACACATGACGGCAGGGTATGTCTGGACGAACACGGTGATATGGGTCTATTTTCTGAATATCTCCCGGAAGCATATAGTTTCACCATATTTGAAAATTGCAATACAAATTGTCAGTATCCTGAATTGGGCGACCCTGCTGATGCTGATAACGATCACAGAGCGAGGATCTTTTTTCATATAAAAGGGAGCGAGCAGGACAAAACAGAGCCCTGGTTCTTTGTATTGGATAAAGACAAAATTGATTTCAGCCGTGCCCAAAGAGATGTGGTCAGAATGGCTGCGCATGAGATCGGCCACGCCCTTGGTTTTTGCGGGTATCCTGACCCAGACGCACCGGACTGCGTTCAATCGTCT
>JAFDEW010000166.1 GCA_019310125.1 Deltaproteobacteria bacterium
TCCATATATTGCCACCACCTGATTCTGCATAATAACACCTGAATATTTATAAATTAGTTAGCCCAAAAGTTCTTGACAAGAATAATGTTACTTGTTATTAATTCTCTTTTTTATATTTATGGTTACGTTATCTTCTTGATTTTAAAGAACATATTGAATTAACAAAATTATTTGAATTTTAAATTATTTCCGATAATAATTCGGATAAAATAGGAAAGAATTGTTTAATAGATGATTAAAAAAAATCGGCCCGAAAAATGACCTTTTTGGCCAAAGTTATGAAGGGAGGTGTCAACAGCTAAAAAATGTACTAATATTTATTGTCAGAGGTTGAGATATTAAAATTCTTACAAAGCAAAATCAGGAGGTATAATAAATGCCAAGTTTTGTAATTTCTGAAAAGTGTGATGGCTGCAAAGGCGGCGACAAGACCGCATGCATGTACATTTGCCCCAACGATCTGATGGTTTTGGAACCCAATGAAATGAAGGCTTACAACCAGGAGCCGGATCAGTGCTGGGAATGTTTTTCATGCGTCAAAATCTGCCCCACTCAGGCAATTGAAGTAAGAGGTTATGCTGACTTTGTTCCGCTTGGAAGCAGCATCATGCCGATGCTGGGAACCGAGGATGTTATGTGGACCTGTAAGTTTAGAAACGGTACCATCAAGCGCTTTAAGTTCCCCATCCGGACAACCCCGGAAGGCGAAGCCAATGCTTACCTGGATATAGTAGGTAAGGACCTTGACAGCGAACTGCTCTCCACCGAAGAGGCAGACGGCTTCGAGATGCCAACACCCACAACGGTCTAAACAGACTATGGTTTGCTAAATCGAGTAAAATGATTAATCAATATTATATTAATTAAGGAGGATGTAATATGGCATTACCGAATAAACCTTTAGGAGAACTCAAAGCTGTCAAGGATCCTGAAGTTGAAGAGCGTGAAGTTGATATCCTGATTGTGGGCGGCGGAATGGCTGCCTGCGGGACTGCTTTTGAGATCAAGAAATGGGCACCTGACAAGAAAATCCTGATGGTGGACAAGGCTGCTCTTGAACGGAGCGGTGCTGTTGCCCAGGGGCTTTCAGCAATCAATACTTATATCGGCGAGAATACACCGGAGGACTATGTCCGCATGGTTCGCAACGACCTGATGGGCATTGTCCGTGAAGACCTTATTTTTGACCTGGGCTGTCACGTTGATGATTCTGTATTCCTGTTCGAGGAATGGGGCCTTCCGATCTGGAAAATGTCTGAAGAAGGAAAGAAGCTCGACGGGAAAAAGGGCCAGAAGCAAGGTACCTTGAAAAGCGGCGCTGCTCCCGTGCGTACCGGAAAATGGCAGATCATGATCAACGGTGAGTCCTACAAAAGGATCGTTGCAGAGGCTGCCAAACTGGCCCTTGGAGATGAAAATATCCTTGAGCGTGTCTTTATCGTTAAGCTTCTTCTTGATGCCAATGAGGAAAACCGGGTCGCCGGTGCGGTCGGTTTTTCGGTCCGTGAGAACAAAATTTACATCATAAAATGCAATACCATGATGGTGGCATGCGGCGGCGCAGTCAACATTTATCAACCCCGCAGCGTGGGTGAAGGTAAAGGCCGTGCCTGGTATCCGATCTGGAACGCAGGCTCCACCTATACCATGTGCATGGAAGTCGGTGCTGAACTTTCCATGATGGAAAACCGTTTCACCCCATCACGTTATAAAGACGGTTATGGTCCTGTTGGTGCATGGTTCCTGTTGTTCAAAGCCAAAACACTCAACGGTCTGGGCGAAAATTATGTGGCCAGTGATGTGGCCAAGGCGGAGCTCGAGAAGTACGCGCCTTATGGAACAGCCGCTATTACACCAACCTGTCTCCGCAACCACCTGATGCTCGTTGAGATGAAAGAAGGCCGCGGACCCATTATGATGGATACGATTACTGCGCTTAAAGATTTGGGTGCAGAGGTCAGCAAGAAAGAGTTCAAGGCCCTTGAGTCAGAAGCCTGGGAGAACTTTCTCGATATGACCTGCGGACAGGCTAACCTGTGGTGCGGAACCAATACCGAGCCGGACAAGAAAAACTCCGAGATTATGCCCACCGAGCCGTATCTGCTGGGATCACATTCCGGCTGCTGCGGTCTGTGGTGCTCCGGGCCTGATTTCGACTGGGTGCCCGACGCTTACAAGATCAAATATAAAGACAAGGTTTACAACCGTATGACCACGGTTAACGGACTGTTTACATCAGGTGACGGTGTGGGGTGTTCAGGCCATAAGTTTTCTTCAGGGTCACATGCCGAAGGACGGATGTGTGCCAAGTCCATGGCCAGGTTTGTCCGTGACAATGCCGACTTTACACCGGCCATTAGCCAGTCAAGTCAAGAACTGGTTGACATTGTCTACAAACCGGTGAGAACTTTCCTTGAACATTGTGATTATACCACTGCCATCGATATCAACCCCAATTATCTCAAACCCGATGGGATGACCTATCGTCTCATGAAAGCAACCCACGAGTATGGCGCGGGTACGGCAACCTTTTATACAACCAATAACACATCGCTTGAAATGGTAATGGAAAAGCTCGAGATGATGCGCGAAGATTGCGAGAAGCTGGCTGCCGGTGACGTCCACGAGCTGATGCGCTGCTGGGAAATCTGGCACCGTATCTGGACGGTGGAATCTCACCTGCGTCACATCCAGTTCCGAAAAGAGACTCGCTATCCGGGATTCTATTACCAGACCGACTATCCGGGTCAGGATGATGAAAACTGGTTCTGCTTTAGCAACTCCAAGTTTGATCCCAAAGCCGGAACCTGGGATATCTTCAAGAAAGACTATATCAAGATCATCCCTGATTAATGATGGACATGCGATAGCATAATAGAACATGCCTCCAGGTGTCTTAATGATGCCTGGAGGTTTTTATTAATTTGATGTTGTTTTTTTAAAACCCCTGAACTTCAGAACTTCTGACATACAGGAATTGGGTGATATCAAAAGATTATATTACTAAATCCGGAGTAATGAAGTGCTGGAGCATTACTCCATCACCCCATCACTCCATCTTGAATTTATCATTCAATAATCCAAACAATATTCGGAATTCTATGCAGTCTCGATTGAGGTCAGGATTTCTGAATTCATATTGCACGGAGGGATAGCATGACAGAACACAAAGCAGGCCCTGCTAATGGAAGTATTCTAGTCGTTGGAGGAGGGATCAGCGGGCTGACCACAACCCTCGAAGCTGCCGAAGTGGGTTACGAGGTGTTTTTGGTGGAAAAAAATCCTTACTTGGGCGGAAGAGTGGCACAGCTAAATCAATATTTCCCCAAGCTATGTCCTCCAAGCTGTGGACTGGAAATTAATTTCAGGAGAATTAAGGATAACCCTAACATAAAGGTTTTTACACTGGCAGAGGTTGAAAAGGTCGAGGGGACACCCGGCAACTATGATGTTACAATAAAATTGAGCCCAAGATATGTTAACGAAAACTGTACCTGCTGTGGTGACTGTGAGGCGGTCTGCGAAACCGAAATTTCCAGTGATTTCAATTTTGGAATGAATAAGATCAAGGGGGCTTATCTGCCCTTTGAAATGGCTTTTCCGGCCCGTTATGTGATTTCTTCTCAGATTATCGGTGCCGAGGATGGCAAGCGGTGTAAAGAAGCCTGTAAATACGACGCCGTGGATCTTGACATGGAAGCCAAAACCATAAACCTGAAGGTGGGAGCCATTGTTTGGGCCACCGGCTGGGAGCCTTATGACGCCACCAAGATAGATAATCTCGGTTTTGGTCAATATCCGAACGTGATTACCAACATGATGATGGAAAGGCTTGCATCTCCCAACGGGCCTACCAAAGGGAAAATTACCCGGCCGTCGGATAACAAGGAACCCGAGACTATCGGCTTTGTTCAATGCGCCGGGTCAAGGGACGAAAATCATCTTCCTTATTGTTCTTATATTTGCTGCATGGCGTCTTTGAAACAGGCCACCTACATACGGGAACAGTACCCTGATGCAAAGGTATATATCTTTTATATCGATGTAAGGGCGCCCGGCCAGCGCTATGAGAAATTTTACCAGAAGATCAAAGAAGATGAAAATATCTTTTTCGTCAAAGGTAAGGTCGCTGAAGTGAACGAAGACCCGGGAACAGGCAATATCACCCTGGTTGCAGAAAATGCCGTAACCGGTGAAAAAATCAAGCAAACTGTCGAAATGGCTGTCCTTGCCACAGGGATGCAGCCCACAACTGCAACCGTCAAACTGCCGGCCGATCTGAAATATAATGAAGACGGCTTTATTATCAATGATTTTGAAAAAGGCGGTATGTTTGCAGCAGGATGTGCCAATAAGCCGGCGGATGTGGTTTCGTCAAATCAGAATGCTACCGGTATGGCACTTAAAGCGATTCAAACCCTGGTGAAGAGGTAGGAGGTTATCCATGGATAAAAAATATGGTGTATATATCTGCACAGGTTGCGGCATCGGGGATGCCCTTGACATGGAAGCGCTGTGTGGAGTCCCTGAAGAAGAAGGTCTTCCCGTTAAAACTCATCCTTTTCTTTGTGGCAAGGAAGGGGTTGAACTGATCAAGAAGGACATTGAGGAAAACGGCATAAACACACTGGTTATCGCCGCTTGTTCCCGCCGGGTTAATTTTGATGTCTTTAAATTTGACGGATGTATTGTGGACCGGGTGAATTTGAGAGAACAGGTGGTCTGGTCTCATCCCAGATCAGAATTTCCGGCGCTTACCGAAGAACAAAAAGATGATGAAGAGCACTTTGATCGTGTGCAGATGCTGGCCGAAGATTATCTGAAAATGGGGATGGCAAAAGTTGAAAAAATCGATTTGCCGGAGCCGTACAAGCTTGAAACCCTGTGCAGAAAAATTCTGGTTATCGGCGGCGGCATCACCGGTATCTCTGCGGCTCTTGATGCGGCCAAAACCGGTTATGAAGTGACCATCGTTGAAAAAGAACCCGCTTTGGGCGGATATGCGGCTAAAGTTCGCAAACAGTTGCCCGTTCAAGAGCCTTATGAGAATCTGATTCCACCGGTCATTGACGCCAAAATCAAAGAACTCGAGGCTTATGACAATATTTCCGTCAAGACAGATACGATTGTTGCCCGTATAGCCGGTGAGCCGGGAAATTTTACGGTAACATTAAAGAAGCCGGGTGAAAAGATCCAATTTGACGTTCCGTATCCTCTGCCCGAAGAGATGAAATTTGATGAAAACGGCAAAGAACTGGATGTTGAAGCCCAACATAAACGCTACCTGGAATACAATGAGGGCAAACTTGACATCTTGCAAATCGATCCGGATGGTGAAAAGTTCGGGGCCGTGATACTTGCTGCCGGATGGCGGCCGTACACGCCTGAAAAAGATGAATTCGCCCATTTAGGATATGGCGAACTGCCGGATGTGGTTACCAACCACCAGTTTGAGGAGATGGCAGCCAAGGGCAAGATAACCACTTCAGACGGCAAAGAAGCCAAATCGGTTGTCTTTATCCAGAGTCCCGGTAAAGGCGAGGATGATGCCGACTTTAAATATTGCGGTTCGGTCACCAGCATGGTTGCGCTTAAGCAGGCCAAGTACGTGTGCGAAGATTATGAGGACGGAAAGGCCTATATTTTTTACCAGCACATGCGGACACCCGGGCTTTTGGAAAACTTTTACAAAAATATCCAGCAGGATGAGAGCATCTTCATGACCAAAGGTGACGTTATCGGTGTTTCCAAAAACGGTGACGGCATGATTGTCGAAGCCGATAATACGTTGCTGGGTGAAAAGGTCAAGGTCAAGGCCGATATGGTGGTTTTGGCTACCGGTATGGTCCCGGTTACGGTGGATGATCCGGTGGTTAACCTGGCGTATCGTCAGGGACCGGCTTTCCGTGATATCGGTCTTTTTGAAGGATATTGTGACTCAAATTTCATCTGCTTTCCTTATGAAACCCAAAGAACCGGTATTTATGCTGCCGGCGCCATTCGACGCAGCATGACCATGGAAGAGTCCATTGAAGATGCATCCGCTCTTAAAGCGATTCAGTGTATCGAATCGGTAAACCGCGGTGTTTCCGTCCATCCTAGATCAGGTGACATGACCTTTCCTGATTTTTTCATGCAGAGATGCACCCAGTGCAAGCGGTGTACAGAGGAATGTCCGTTCGGCGCCCTGGATGACGATGAAACCGGTACACCCAAGCCAAATATGACCCGCTGCCGGCGCTGCGGCACCTGCATGGGAGCCTGCCCCGAACGTATTATCGGCTTTGCCGATTACAATATCGACAGTGTCGGATCCATGGTCAAAGCCATCGGCGTACCTTCTGAAGATGATTATGACGAGCCCCCCTTCAGGATCGTCGGGTTTGTGTGTGAAAACGATGCCTATCCGGCGCTTGACATTGCCGGCTTGAACAGGCTCAGCTATTCGGCCGACGTCCGGTTTATTCCGATTCGTTGCCTGGGGTCTATGAACGTGATCTGGATTAAGGACGCACTTGCTCAGGGCATGGACGGGGCTTTTCTCCTGGGCTGCAAGCATGGCGATGACTACCAGTGCCATTTTGTCAAAGGGAGTGAGCTTGCGGACATCAGAATGAAGAAAATCGGCGAAGCCCTGGTGAGTCTGGCCCTGGAAGAAGAACGGGTGGCCCAATTCGAAGTCCCAACCCGTTTAAGGGATTATAGTGATTGATAATTTTCGATTGACGATTGAAGATTAATTTTTCAATCGTCAATCGTCAATCTTCAATAATCAATATAAGAGGAGGTATTCACATGACGGACAAGTACCTGATTGAGCCTGATGTAAATTTTATTAAAGAAATCGTCGGGCTCGGGGGGGACACCCTGAAAAAGTGCTTTCAATGTGCTACATGTTCGGTGGTCTGCCCTATTTCTCCTGACACTAAACCGTTCCCCAGAAAGGAGATGATTGCCGCATCATGGGGATTAAAAGACAGACTGGTCAATAATTTGGACATCTGGCTGTGCCATCATTGCGGGGATTGTACCACCATGTGTCCTCGCGGCGCCAAACCGGGTGAAGTGCTGGCTGCTATTCGTTCTTATGCCATTACGGATTATGCCGTGCCCAAGGCCATAGGAAAAGCGGTTAACGATCCCAGAAAGCTTCCCCTTCTTATGGGGATTCCCGTGGTTATTTTTCTGGTTTTGGGCCTTATAACGGGTCTGCTCGATTTTTCACCGCCTCTTGGGGAACACGGGATAGCACATCATCTGTTCTTTTCTTCATGGCTGGTGGATATGATTTTCGTACCCCTGGCCATATGGGCCGTTGTCGTTTTTGGTATTGGGTTGAAAAGATTTATCACTGATATCCATGAAAATGCCGTGCTGGAAGGAAAGACCCGAAAGAAGGAGCTCGATTTCGTTGGGTTGGGCAAGGCATTATGGAGAATATTACCGACCATATTAAAACATGATAAATTTACGGAATGCGATGAAAACAGCGATCGAGCCACCCCGCATTTGATGGTATTCTGGTCATTTATCGGGCTTTTTATTGTAACCAACATATTTTTTGTCGTGCTTTATGTTTTTCAACAGCATGGTCCTTACTCACAGTTAAATCCGGTTAAGTGGCTTGCAAATGTCAGCGGTGTTGCACTGGTTATCGGCAGTGCTCTGCTGTTCAAAAACCGTCTGGTCAAGGCCAAAACCGACCAGACCTCAAGCTATCAAGACTGGTATCTTCTGGGACTTGTTTTTGGACTCGGCGTCACCGGTTTACTTACCGAGGCAACACGGCTGGCAGGTTTGGCAGGTTTGACTTATTTTATGTATGTTGTCCATCTTGTCTTTGTATTCGACCTGTTCGCATTTTTGCCGTTTTCAAAGCTGGCCCATATTGTCTACCGGACGGTGGCCATGGCGTATAATGAGTATTCGGAGAGAAAATAGAAATAGTATAGGAATTTCCTTTTTTGGACACAGACCCGCCTGCCACTGCAAGGCACGAGCGGGCAGATGAACACAGATTATCATGATTTTTAAATTGCAAAATAACAATATTATCTGTGGATATCTGCTAAAATCTGCCTGCCCCGTAGGTCCGGAAGATCGTACTGGGGCGTCCTATTTAACTTGACAACATTGAAAAACATATAAAAAAAGGGGAGACAATTTTTGTCTCCCCTTTTTTAGTAACAAGCAACTCGCTTTTTCAACGATTTATTTTTTTTCGCCGGTAGCGGCACCGTGCATCTTGATTTCAACTTTTTCAGTAAGCCCTTCGTAGTACTCTCTAAGGATTGCAACAACTTCATCCCGTCCAAAGTGATCGGGAAGATCTTGACCCTCTGAAAGCATCTTTCTAAGCATGGTTCCGGAAAGAAGTACCCTGTCTTCCTTACCATGGGGACAGGTTCTTAATGAAGCCATGCCGTCACACTTGAAGCAATAGAATGTCCAGTCGATTTTTAAGGGTTTGCAGAGCAACGCTTTACCCGGATCTTCCGGGGTCGGGATCTTGTCAAAGATGGTCTGGGCTTCAAACATGCCGTAAAAATCGCCCACGCCCGCATGGTCACGTCCGATAATCATGCGTGAGCATCCGTAATTCTGACGGAAAGTTGCGTGCAAAAGACCTTCTCTGGGACCGGCGTAACGCATGTCAAGGGGATAACCGCCCTGGACCACATTTTTATCTACAAAGTAGTTTTTCACGAGGGAGTCGATACATTTTACGCGAACATCGGCGGGAATGTCTCCGGGTTTCAGGTTGCCCACCAGAGAGTGAATATATACGCCGTCACAAACTTCCACGGCAATCTTGCAGAGGTATTCGTGTGATCTGTGCATGGGGTTCCTGAGCTGCAGGGCGGCAACTTCGCTCCATCCTTTTTCATCAAAGATTTTGCGAGACTGTTCGGGTCTCATATAGACGCCGGCATATTTGACAGGATACTCGCCTTCGCTCAAAACCTTGACAGGGCCGGCAAGATTGAATCCCTTTTGTGCCATGACCATTTGGACGCCCGGATGATCTTCTCCTGCGATCTTCCAGAACTCTTCGGCGGTGGGAGTGCCCTCTCCCATGTATACCTTTTCACATTCAAATTTCTTGTCGGCTTCGGTCAATTCATATTTTTCCGTAACCTTCATGGTTCCCATAATTTCATTGGTATCCGGGTCACACAGTGCGATTTCATCACCTTCACTGATGCCGTCGGCATCCGCTTTGTCAACGGAAAGGGTCACGGGAATGGGCCAGAAGGTCCCATCGGCAAGTAGAAAGTTGTCACAGACACCTTTCCAGTCTGCTTTGGTCATAAAGCCTGTCAGCGGGCTGAATCCGCCGATACCCATCATGATAAGGTCACCGACTTCACGATGAGATACGGTGATTTTTTTTAGCCCTTCGGCCTTTTTCTTTTCTGCCTCAAGCTCAGCGCCTTCAAGCAAGCAGCAGGTCAATCCCTTGCCGCCGTGTGGTGGAATTAAATTTGACATTTGTTACCGTCTCCTTTCATCTTTTTATTTTAATAATAAATGGTTTTTCCACATTATTACAATTTCCCCAAACGAGAACTTTTAATAATGATAAGATCATTTGTCAAGGATAATCACTGCCTAAAATGCCTAAAATGCCCAAACTGCATAAAATTGAGGATATTATTTTTTTGTAACTGGAAGGGGTAACTAAAAAGAACTTATTTTGCTTTGAAAAACCTGATTCTTCCCCGCGAAGCGGGATCTTCGATGGGCCAAGTCTGTCCCGCATTGCGGGAGTCAGAGAAATATGTCTCTGCTTTGGAGTTTTGTGGCTAAATCACAAATCCCAAATTCCAAACCGGTTCAACGCGCAGCGCAGGCACTTGCGCCGCGTGAGCGATTGTTTTTTTGTTTGGGATTTGTTATTTGGGATTTCAATATGTCAATGAACTTCCAACAAATCAAATACCCTCCGGGGATAAAACAAAGCCTGGTCCTCTGGCCAGGGTTTCTATACATCCTGTTTGATCCCTGTGATGGTCACTTCAATAGCCCGTGTACGTGGACGATTATCGTGATTGATTGCAACCACCTGCTGCCAGGTCCCCAGCTCGATCCTGCCGTTTCGAACCGGCAGGGCAATGGAAGGCCCCAGCAATGCGGCCTGGACATGGCTGTGTCCGTTGCCGTCATGCCATGCCTTTTCGTGCTCGTATTCCATATCCGGAGGGGCCAGCCGGTTTATGGCATTTTTTAAATCCTCAACCACACCGGGTTCGAATTCAATGGTTGTAATTGACCCTGTTGATCCCACAATTGTGGCGAAAACACTTCCGAATGCAATACCGGATTTGCTGACCAATTGATCGAGTGTTGTCGTAATGTCGCACATGTCCGGACCGGTTTGCAAGCTGACATCGATTGATTCGTAATATATTGATACCGGTTTCATAATCATCCTCCAATTAAAAGTTTGAAGTGCCTAAAGTGATCTAAAGTGCCTAAAATTGGAGATAAATATCCTAACCCGGATAAACCGGAAATAACAAATCACAAGCATCAAATCTCAAATAAATTCCAAACTACAAGCTCCAAATTCCAAATAAGATCCACAGCCAATCGTTTGTTATTTGTTT
>JAFDEW010000504.1 GCA_019310125.1 Deltaproteobacteria bacterium
TGACTTTTCGAAAAATGATCCAAAAGCTGGAAAGCATGCTTCCGGAAAAAAATGGCAACTATACTTAGCGTCATAAATAGTTGAGCACAATATCGCGTCGGATAGTTGTTAAACGCTTATTTTATGAAACTGATGAGCATTTACCTTGGACGCTGTGTATAGTAAAAAACGTGTTCTCATCTATCACTAAAAAAATAAATGGAGGTTATACTCAATGCCACTGAATTAAGAAATTGGTTTATACGCAAGGTAAAAATTATAACTAACTTCAATCCATCACCTTTTGCAATCTTTTCATTCTATGGCGTACATGCCGCTCAATCCGCCTGGCCTTTCGACAAGCCGAACGGATCAGTCGTTTCTGATAGTTTGTCAATCTATGGTTATCAAAATATTCGTGCATAAATTGCATCATATCCTTATAGCTGAAGTAGTCGCGCGAAGAATAATACAGTTGCGCTAAATCCTTAACCTGCCACCGTCGTTTCAATATTAACGGTTGAAATACCCGCTGAAGGTCAATCAAATTAAGGCGTTCGCATCCTTTTCCGTCCCTGCTAAGAAATATATGAGACAGATATAAATCGCGATGGTTGTAGCCTGATTGGTGAAGTTGTCGAACCAGATGTGCGGTTTGTCTTATCAATTCTTTTTTATCACGCAATAAGGCGTACTCCTTTTTTTTTTGGTTCCAGTTTGGCAAAAGCCGTTCCAACGAATCGGAACCGGGAAGCTCTTCTATTATTGCAAAACTGCGCTTTTCCCCCAGCCAATTGGAAATTTGCCCATACGCTATCGGCCGAGGCACGGCTACACCTTTTTCAGCCAGCCTCTGTGCACCAAGAAAGTCATAACTTCCCGCTCCATATCGACTTCGCCGAATAATCCACCGCTTCACCAATTCCTTTATCCCCGGATATCCAAACCGTTTCAGATAGATAACAACATTTTGATCTCCTGATCCCTTCAATGTAATCCGGAATCTTTCACGATGTCCCAGTCCGGGTTTATGTAAGTTTTCCCCTTGTTCATATCTAAATACAGCATTCACCTAACAAATGATTCATTAGAATGGTCAAAATAGCTGTCGATTAATTCGTCAATTTTTTGATTGCTTGCCATTTATTTCAATATTTCTATTTAATTCTTTAGAATTTTCGCATTAAATTAGCCGTAATCTTTTTTATTTTTTCTTATAGCTTTATGTTTTTAATTTGCTCACGAAATATTTTGCTCAGTTCTGAAAGGTCTGCCCAGTTTTGCATAAAGCGCTTGAGGTCCTTACCAAATGCTTTACGAAACCGGCATCTAAATTGATGTTCACGCATAGCATCCAGGTCTGTTATAAATAGTCTATTATCTGTTACTATAAAGTTTGTAGCCTTGAAATCACCATGACTAATGGATGCAGCGGATAGCTGTTGGAACAGTTTTCCGAACTGTTCAACCAGATCTCCCTGATAAACGTCTTGTCTCTTGTCAGAGCGTAATAAATGATAAACGTCGATGCCATCCACATATTCGGTTATAAAATAAGCTTTGGATCGAAAAAAACCCCATCGTTTTTCCAAAAGCGCTATCGGTTTAGGCGTAGGGATTCCAAGGGCTGCCAACCTATGAGCGTTACGCCATGAATTCCAGGCTCGACTGGGGCGTAAACATCGCCGAAGGGCATGCCAAGCATTCTTGATATTATAACGCTTAACAACCAAACGTTGACCATCCACTTCAACCATGGCCACAGTGGCAGTATTGCCCTTTTTAAGAAATCTGTTCATATCGATCAAACCATCCGGGTCAGTCAGGAAACGAACCATTTTTTCCGTATTATAACTCCGATCATAAACCAAAAAGCGATCCCAGGATTTTTGGCAAATAAAAGCAGAACACTCTCTATAGATTTTTTTAAGGTATTTCTTTTTCCTCTTTTTGTGCTGGTGGCGTATTTCTTTTATCAACCGATTATATGTTACGGTATTTATAGACCATTCTCTTTTCTCTAAATAAACCTTAAAAGCATCCGATATCAAATGGTTATATCGCGGATATATCTGGGCAAAGAACAACCCTAAGTTTCCCAGACTTTTTACTTCTGAAAGAGCCCTCCCCTTATGGCGAACATTAACGGCATCACCATCGATTGTATAAATATCATTGCCAGCCAAAAGGAAATTTCCCATGTGCAAATCATCATGTGTAAGTCCGGCTTCATGTTGATCTGCAATTATTGAAATTATCTGCCTCATGAGTTCGGCGCGCCTATTATCACTTCTTACCTGTTTCCATGCTTCTGTAAAATCAATTACTCGATCGATCATTCGGAAAACTAAAACCGGCTCACACCCAGGTTTAAGCAAGCCTTTAAACAGCAAAGACGATGTCTTTATCCCTGCCTCCTTTAAAGCACGTATCCCTTTTTCTTCACGGGCGCAATGTTTTTCCGCTCTCCTTGAGTCCAAAAAAAACTTTACAACCACATCTTGCCCATTGTACTCACCGGCACATACCAGCCGTTTACCAGGCAAAATTCGCAAGATCCGACTACAGGTCAATTCTATATTCTGCTTATCGGATTCCAGAAATACTCGAAATGGGATCTCTAGGCTACGCCCGGAGGTAGATAGATAATAACTGTCTACAATTCGGCCAACGCTCAAAACTTTTCACCCTTTTCTATTGCTAAAGCCTTTACAGATTATCAAACGACAGTATGTGTAATGTTCAACCTCGAAATGTCAATTAGTTCTGAAAGCAGGATTATCTTTTATATTGTCAATTATCTTTTTGATTTAGTTTCTTGAAAAAT
>JAFDEW010000167.1 GCA_019310125.1 Deltaproteobacteria bacterium
TTAAAAGTTCATTGACTTATTGAAATTCCAAATAACAAACCCCAAAAAACAAACAAATAACAATGACCGAAATTCAAAATCCCAAACAAAAAAAACAATCGCTCACGCGGCGCACGCGCAGCGCAGGCGCTTGCGCCGCGTGAGCACCTGCGCTGGGCGTTGAACCGGTTTTGAATTTGTGATTTGTAATTTGAGATTTATTTGTAATTTGGTGCTTGGAATTTGTGATTTTAGGCACAAAACTCCAAGGCATAGCCATCTATCTCTGACTCCCGCAATGCGGGACAGGCTTGGCCCATCGAAGATTCCGCTTCGCGGGGAAGGACCAGGTTTTCAAGGGCTAAATAAAATAGGGGAAGGGCAATTGACCATAGCAGAAACATATGAGAAAGCAGTGGATGCGCAGGTGACGTTTTCCGGCGGGACGGACCACCGTCTCAGCGAGTTATGGAAGAAACGTCCCCTGCTTCTTGTTTTTCTAAGACACTTCGGTTGACCCTTTTGCCGCGAGCAAGCGGTGCAGTTGCATCGCTCGAAAGCACAGTTTGAAAAAATTGGTTTTCAGGTTGTTCTTGTGGGTCTTGGAAATCCCGATCGTGCGGAAGCGTTTAAAAAGCAATTTTCTATATCATTTTCAATAATCTGCGATCCCGAAAAAAAGCTGTATCAGGCATATGGTCTTGGGAGAGGTTCTGTTGTCCGTATGGCATCACCGGCCTTTTTGTTGAAAGGGCTGAAAACCCTTTCACGGGGACACACACCGGGTGTACCACGGGATGATATTAAGCAGCTTCCCGGTGTATTTCTGATAGACACCTCCGGCAATATTCGCTATGCTCACTATTCAAAAGACCCTTCCGATAATCCGTCGATTGAAACCTTGCTGGCATTAAAGGATATGTTTTAGGAAAAAGGAAACACCCAATGCCCCAGCCAAAACATACAAAAAAATTTTGAATGATCTCTAATATATAGAAACACCAGAAATGAATGAAAAATTCATATCGGAACGATAACACATTCGTTTATTACCTGAAGTTTGAACGAGATATAAAAAAGGAGGAAACAAAATGGCCATCGTGTTTAACGCAGATGAGATTTTTGAAATGGCAATCCGCATTGAAAACAATGGTGCCGCCTTTTACCGTAAGGCCGCAAGTTTGCAATCCGATGACAAAAATAAAAAATTTCTGGAAGGCCTTGCCAAAATGGAAGATCAGCACAAAAAGATATTCACCGAATTGCGAACGACCCTTAAAAAAAAGGAAAAAGACCCAAAGGTATTCGACCCCTATGACGAAGTTTCTCAGTATCTTGCCGCAATGGTGGACACCATGGGTGGAGAGGGGAGTCCTTCTGTTGCTGATTCCCTCACCGGAAATGAAACTCTCGAGGAAATACTCCGGACAGCCGTGGGGCTTGAGAAGGACACCATTCTATTTTATCTGGGGATCAAAGATTTGATACCGGTTCAGTCCGGACAGGATCGGATCGAAGAGATCATCAGGGAAGAGCGCAGACATGTGATTCAGCTTTCGAACCTGCTTAAAAAATTACAGGCAAAATGAATTCCGTTGTGTTTATGGTCACTGAATATTATCTTCTACTTAAAACTTATGTATTGACGGTACCGGTATTTTTTGTCGTTGTGCCGGCAATAGAAAAAGAATCATTGAATAAGGCGCTTTTGTGGGGCTGTTTGTAGGGTTTTTTCACTTACGCAACATATGAGTTGACAAATATGGCCACCATTAAGAATTGGCCGTTAAAGGTTGTGATGGTTGATATTCTGTGGGGGGGGGGCTCTGCTCCATGGTTGCTTCGACAAGTTTTTTGATTGCGAAATGGCTCTCGTAAACGGTTTCGGATATCCCGAACTTCATGTTCCACTTTACAATGACCTCTACAATAGATTAGTAAGTAAAGATTAAGTCATATGGAAAAGACGAAATATTTTTATTTCTCGAATCAGGGAGTACACATATGAAAAACCAGACGCGGGAAGTAAAGCCCCATATTGAACCTTTGAGTTTTTCCGAAGAACTGTCCAGGGCGGTCATTAATTCACTCTCTGCACACATTGTCATTCTGGACGAAAACGGCGTCATCCTTGAAACCAATCGCGCATGGAAAGCCTATTCGGTTAAAAACGGCATGCCGGAAGACTTTGACTATAGTGGAATGAACTACCTGGAGGTCTGCAATGCCGCCACAGGAGATGATGCGTTAGATGCCCATAATATCGCAGAAGGGATTCGGAAGGTTATCCAACGCCATACCAAGGAGTTTTTATCTGATTATCCCTGTCATTCCCAGGAGAGTCGGCACTGGTACTACATGCGGGCCATCCGGATGTCTGATGTGAAACCCGTGCGAGTGATCATCAGTCATGAAGACATAACGGCACTGAAACTGGTTGAAGAAGCCTTAAGAGAAAGCCGCAAAAAACTTCAAGACCAGAAGCAAAGCCTTGAAGAAGCCAATATTGCGTTGAAGGTTCTGCTCAAACAACGGGAAAATGACAAGCTGGAGCTTGAAAAAAATGTATTGACCAATGTCAAGGAGTTGGTTTTGCCGTATGTTGAAAAATTAAAGGAAGTTCCATTAAAACCCAGAAATAAGACACTCGTTGAAATCATTGAAAATCATCTGAAAGATATTATTTCCCCACTCCTTCAAAAATATTCAAACGCACAAATCATTCTGACCCCCCAGGAAATAAAAGTGGTCACCTTGATAAAAGACGGAAAGAGCAGCAAGGAAATTGCGGATATACTGAACATATCCGAAACCACCGTCAATTTTCACCGAAAAAATCTCCGCAAGAAGTTCGGTCTTAAAGACAGGCAGATGAATTTGAGATCGTACTTAATGTCAATGTCATAGCCCGGACACCCCTTAAAAGTTTCGTGTGGAAAATGGAGTCATAAAGTTTGAATTATAGCGGCATGTTAATCAATTTGGTTATCGGCAGAACAACGTCTCGCATAAACGGCTGCAAGGAAGCGTAGCGGAATTGCAATCCATCTTAATGCAATTGCTCGACGGTCATATTTAACCTATTGTCAAAAAATTTCTTCCCGCTGCTTTGCTTTTATACAAAAGAGTATCGGCTCTTTTTATGAGGCTATCAATAGTGTCATTTTTGTTAACGAGTGTAGCTCCAATTGAAATTGTGACATATAGCCTTTCGTTTTCATGAATTAGGTATGAATTTTCTATCAGTGTACGAACCCTGTTTCCCAACACCTCAAGTTCTTTGCCGTTTATGTTACGTATTATACCAATAAATTCTTCACCTCCCCAGCGACCATAAAGGTCAAATGGTCTGGTGTTGGCAACAAAAGTATTTGCAACAAATTTCAGAACCTCATCACCCATATCATGACCATAACTGTCATTAAATTTTTTGAAATGATCAATATCTATGAATAAAATACCAAATGGTACATTTAAACGTTTTTTCTCTCCAAATCTGCTTTGAATCTCTCTCTCAATATAGTTTCTGTTTGCTAATTGAGTAAGGTTGTCAAGAAGAGCTAATTTTTCAAGTTCTTTTACCCTCAATTTAGTGGCTTCCTGATTGCTAATGTCTGTAAATACTTCTACTCCACCAATTATAATACCGTCTCTGTCGGTTAATGTACTGACACGAACAGAAACAGGTATTCTGTGACCGTCCTTGTGGTGCATGTATAATTCAGTTTCGCGAAGCTTTCCATCAGCAATGGTTGCTGCAAGAGGGCACATTCCGGTGCAAAGACTATTACCTTGACTATCGACATGGGTGAGTATATTATCAGCACAAGATTTACCAACAACCTCATCAGCAGTAAATCCGGAAATCCGTTCAGCACCTTTATTCCAATATGTTATAACCCTGTCTCGGTCTACAAAATATAAACCGTCATAGAGGTTTTCAATAATCCTTTCATAAGAGTCTTTTTCTAAACCCATAGGGCCTTCCTCACACTCTTTCTTTGTTGTTGGTTATGCCTCCGAACGTTGTCGAAAATGGGATCAAAGCTTGAATTATGAATTATAGCGGAATGTTATTCACTATACAAGCTTTGACACTAATCTCCCAGCAGGGTTTTAACCGGGATCAGGCTATCGGTGTCGCCGGTCTTTTGCAGTACGCCCATGATCGATCGGAAACACTCCCGAATGATGGCTGTTTTAGAATTGGGAGAGGACATCTGTGCATCGATGGACTTTAAATCGGCCATCAACTCAGCCAAAGAATCAAAATCCAATCTTTTTTCACCCATTTGGCTTTTTAAATCCGCGGCAATTTTTTCCACGGCCTGACAGGCGGCTTCATCCAAAACCGGGGTATTATTTCCGAGCACGAGTCCGGGATCGCCCTTGCTGGTGATCGGGGCTCCTAATTGTTGCGCTTCGGCCACGCCGTCAGTAGTAATTCCTATGCCGCCGCTAAGGGTCTTAATTTCAGCAAGTCCGGTACCAAAAAGATTTTCGGCCAGCCTGGTGGATGCTTCTCGATCGAGTCCCATGGTTTCACCGATATCGAACCAGGAAACTGTGGTTGAAGGATCTCCCTGGGTTTGAACATATAGTTCGACAAGAAACAGGGGTGACTTTTCTTTGACATCATCTAAACTAAACATTAAATTTACACCTTTAAGGTTAAATGGTCGATAAAATTCGCCTGTGGATCAGGAACCATGAAATTATTGTCCGGATTTATTTGTTGCTGAATTTTTCATAAAAAATCAGGTGTTAAATTAATCTTTATAGGAGAAACTAATGATAACTTCCGGCGTTGTCAACCAAACTCACCGATCCAGCGAGGTTTTTTCTTAACAAGCGAAGGCCATATCAAGGGCAAACGCCTTTGAATCCCAAAATCCAAATAGGCGGGGAACGCTCCACGACGGCATGTTTCTCTTTCCAACCGACTGAAACTTGTGCTTAAGCACCCGTAAGCCCCCGCCGCGCCGGAGGTGTTAAGAACAATTCGTCGCTAAATTATCTCATTGTTTTTTTTAGTCATAATTATATTCGGCCCGGGCTAAAGCGTGCTAAATCCCTTCAAACAGTCAGTCGGTTTACAAGAAAAACACGCAGTCGCTCCGCTATACCGAAGTCAAATGCGTTTACCTTGAGGCCATATCGATGTTAGGTTGTTAACCACTTTTGCTTGCCAACGCCCTCTTTTCGCCAATCCCACCTTCACGTCCATAACAGCAAAATTTAGCTTAAATATTTTGTTTTCAGATTCATGATCCTTTTTAAAGATTGAAGCCCTTTTTCTTTAATCCTGTTAGAATCCGTGAAGGATTTCAAAATCTCTTGAAAAGCATTTTCAATATCCGGGCCCTTGTGACAGATCAGGGCGATGTCTATGTCTGCTGAAAGGATTTGCCGGAGAACGGTTTTGAGATCATAATGTTTTTTAATGGCGCCCATGTCCAGGTCATCTGTCATGATGACGCCGCCATACCCCATTTGCTTGCGAAGAAGATCATGGGCAATGATCGCTGACAGGGTTGCGGGCCACTGGGCATCCATGCTTGGATAACGAATATGAGAAAGCATGATTCCGGCCACGTTATTGTCTATGGCGGCTTTAAACGGAAGCAGATCCGTGGTTTGCATGGCGTCAGCATCAATATTTAGGTCGGAGATTTCATCATGTGGATCCACTATGATGCGGCCAATCCCCGGAAAATGTTTCGCCACCGCCATAATATTATTTGACTGAAGGTGATCGATAACCACGGTTCCCAGTTCAGATACCCACAGGGGATCATGGCCGAACACACGGCTTGTCTGGACACTGTCTATGTCTTGGGGAGCAACATCCAATACCGGCGCAAGGTTCATGTTGACTCCGATCTCTGTGAGTTCCGCCGCCGTGACCCGGGCAAAATGAATCGCATCTTCAGGGCCTTTCATTTGGGGATTGCCCGGGAACTGGGTGAATGGTTCTTTGAGTCTGGCTACTTTTCCGCCTTCCTGGTCAATAGAGATAAAGAGCGGCGGC
>JAFDEW010000168.1 GCA_019310125.1 Deltaproteobacteria bacterium
AGTTTGGGACGTTATGAGATTATGAGATTGAAAAAAGCCTACGAAAATCAGATGGGCAGTGAGCAGTTCCATGCTTTTTTACTGGAAGGCGGGGAGCTGCCATTTCACTGGATAGAAAAAAGGTTTCAAGCACTGAATAAAAAATCCTGACCCAAAGGACTATACTTTGATTATCCCCATAGGGGATTTGCTTTATTGAAAGTTCATTGACTTATTGAAATTCCAAATAACAAATCCCAATAAACAAACAAATAACAATGACCGAAATTCAAAATTCCAAACAAAAAAACAATCGCTCACGCGGCGCAAGCGCCTGCGCTGCGCGTTGAACCGGTTTGGAATTTGTAATTTGGAATTTGAGATTTATTTGTAATTTGGTGCTTGGGATTTGTGATTTAAGACACCAAACTCCAAGGCAGAGCCGGAAAACTCTGACCCCCGCGATGCGGGACAGGCTTGTCCCAAAGGACCAGGTTTTTCAGGGCGAAATAAATGAAAATTAATAAGGAAAAAAAATGAAGGAATTTTTAGGATATCATTCCGAATGGAATCTCGGTAGTCCCGGCGGATGGGATTATCAGCGCATTACTCAAATCATTGGAAAGGCCATATGGAACAGACTCAATGAAATTCGACCCATGGAAATCAAACTCGATTTTGACCACCCGCTGCTGTTCCCTATCAATGGTTTTGTAGACATGCTTGTTGAAGCTCACCGTTCCCGTGAAGGGCGCAATTCCGGACTTATCGCCGTGGTTGCCGAAGAAGAGACCCTTGAAGATGTCACCGAAAACAAAAACCTTGCCCTGCGTCTGAATGAAATCGATGGACTGTCAGGCGCTTTGATGGCCCCACAGGAACTGGAACTCAACCATGGACGGGTATGCTGGAAAGGCCGGCCCGTTTCAATGATTTTCATGGATTTCAACACGGATGTTTTACTGGCGCTGCATCGCAGTCACGATTTAAGTCCGGTTTTGCAGGCGGTCCAAGAACGACGGGTCATAAACCCCCGGGGCACGGAACCGATCAATGTAAAAAGCATGTTCGAAGTGATAACCGGTCCTCAGCGAAACCGGTTTCACAAGGAAATCGTAAGAAGAACTCCCTGGACCCGCCAGTTTTATTCTCGTCGAACCCTTAGCCCCAGCGGTGAGAAAATCGACGACTTGTTTGAATGGACCCGATCCAACTGGGATAATTTGGTCCTTAAGCCCGAAAGAGGATACTCGGGAAAAGGCGTACGCGTCGGACAAGTCAACAACGATCCGGACGAGGCCGTAAGCCTGGCGTTAAAAGAAAAGAACTATATCGTCCAGGAAAAAATTCCTTTATCGCTCTGGGCCGAGGAAATTCCTGTATTGGAAAATGACCATGTGGTTATAGAGCGCTGCCAGACTGATTTTCGCTGCCTCATGGGAAACAAAGGCATGTTTGGATTTTTAGGCCGTTATGGAGGCGTGCCCACGAATGTCGGAAGTGGAGGCGGGGTGCAACCGCTGGGTGTTCTGGGTTCGGATATGCCTGTCCGGGAAGCGGTGAACAGAATTAACGAGGCTATTTTTAGCATCGGATACGATTTATTGGCCGAAGTTGACCGGATCCAGAAAAAAATGGCCATTGACCACGAGTTTACGTATCTTTTGGGTCCAATCAAAATTGCCCTGAGGCCGAGGGTGATTACCCCTTATCAACTAAACGCCTTGGAAAACTACTGTACAAAATTATGGTCTGATTGCTTGACATTGGAAAAAATGTGGTTGGCCGGGGAACTGGATGAGATCATTAAGATCGAAGAAGAGGAGTTGGAAATTGCTCGCATGCATCCCTGGGGCGGAGGTCCTGCCATTATTGCTTCGGACGGATTGTTCAGCTTCGGGGCACATTTGGATAAACGCTAAGTTATTTTTTGCGCCGGAAGGACTGTGGAAAGTTTACTGAAAAACAACTCTGTACGGCATAAATCTATCCTGTGAATGTTTACAAAATAACTTAGCGCTTATTCAGCACACCCGGATGGATGAGGATGTCAACATGAGCATAACCGTAGATCCGGACTGGTGGAAAACCCTGTTTGATGAGGTCTATCTGATAACCGATGCCCGTTCGGTCTGTGACGAAGATATCACTCGTCTGGAAGTGGACGTTATCTGCGAACTGCTCCCCATCCGAAAACAAAACAAAATTTTAGATCTCTGCGGCGGGCATGGGCGTCACAGCCTGGAGTTGTGTGCTCGGGGATTTTCATGCTGCACGTTACTCGACTATTCACAGGTCCTGATTGATTATGCCAAAGCACGGGCCGTCGAATGCAACTTGTCCATAGAAGCGGTTCAGTCCGACGCAAGGCGTGCGGGATTTCCTGATGAAAGTTTCGACCATGTACTCATCATGGGAAACTCCCTGGGTTATATCAAAGGTCCCGCCGACAGCCAGATCATGGCTGAAGCTTTTCGTCTGCTTCGCCCGGGGGGCTGGTTTCTTGTAGATGTGACGGATGGGGATGCCATCAAGGGCGCGTTCAATCCCGAAACCTGGCATGAAATCAATGACCATACCGTGGTTTGCCGGAAACGTGAACTTAAAGGAGAAACCATACATGCTCGGGAAATGGTTCTCAACAAGCAGGAAGGGTTAATTCGCGACCGGACCTATGCGGTACGCCTCTATGGATCACAAACGCTTGCATCACTTCTTGAACAGGCCGGATTTCAACAGGTAACCGTCCGCACCGGCTTTTCACCGCATAAATCCAAAGGCGATTATGGCTTTATGAACAATCGCATGCTGGCCACCGGCAGGAAAATATGAATTAACGCTGGATAACTTTTGGTCTGAAACCTTCTTTGTCTAACTCTTTGGCGAGTATTTCAGCTTCTTTTTCTGTCCGGAAGGCCCCCACCAAGAGTCTTGTTTTGTTATTATCCAATCTATCCGGAACGCTGAAGGCAACGTATCCTTTTGATCGAAGATCAGCGTCAACCTTTTTTAGTTCTTCATCACCGGAGAACACGCCGATCTGAACCGCAAAGGGCATCTTAACCACAATGGCCTGAGGATGTTCTTGCTCTTTCAATTCAAAAGCGGCCTGTTGCGCTTCTTCAAAGCTCCGATAACAGCCGATGAATACACGATACCAATCTCCCTTTCCAGGAATATGTGCATGGGAAACGAATCCGGAATTACCTTTGTTTCTTATTTTCATCGCTTCCCGAGTAGATATTTCCTTATTTCTACGAGAACTGACTTGGATCGTATAAGGATAAAAATATTGAGGTATAAGGGCATGGTTTTTGGTTGATCGCTGTGTGTTGTCTTGATCATTGTTAAGCTCCGAAGCCTTTTGAGCCAATTCCGGAGATGTGATGTTGTTCGTTTTATCTTTGCTCCGTTGCATCCGCACATCCACTTCTTTCATTTTCTTAAGCGCATCCCGGGCTTTTGCCAGTTCAGCTTCCAATTCTCCCAGCCGTTGGGTGCCGGTCACTATATCGCCGGACTGTTTCCGAGTAACGTCAAGAAGTTTGTCCCTTTCTGAAACAAGAGAAGAAACTTGGGCTTGCAAACCATTAATGCGTTCTATCATGGAGACGTACAGTGTTGCGTTTTCTTTTTCCTCATCGGTTAGCGGCAGTCCGAGATAGACGTTCAGCCAAAAACGTGCTGCGCTGGTGTCTATTTTTGAATTGGCCGGATGAATATTGAGCAATGCAGCCTTCCAAACCGAGCTTTTATAATAACTTGTGGAAGGATACCGCCCGGCCACAACCGCATATTCCCGGGCGGCCTGATGATACGCTGATGAATTCTCCAGCGCAGCAGCGCGCTCCATGTGACTGCGGGCTTGCGAATCAACCTTGGTATCGCGAGATTGTGAAGCACAACCGGCGAGGAAAAAGCATAAAATTATAACTATTACATTACGGGTTTCCATGAGCAGGTCCTTAGTCCTGAGTGGATGCGGATATTGCCGGACTTTGAAATTCCTCAGGCGAGACCGGCAGTTCAACCGTAAATGTTGAACCGCCGTCAACCGTGCTTTCGGCAAAAACTTTACCGCCGTGCCCTTCTGTAAATGCCTTGACAAGGGCCAAACCCACTCCGATTCCCCCGATATTTGTTCTGCCCGTATTGGTAGCTCGATAAAAATTTGTAAATATTTTGGGGAGTTCCTCCGGAGTGATCCCGATTCCCGAATCCTGAATTTCTATAAATGCACCCATGGTGCATGGCCCTGTTTTCACCCTGACTTTTCCGTGGTTTCCTGTGTATTTGATTGCGTTACCGAGTAGGTTGTTGACAACGATAGATATTTTTTTTACATCCACCATGACTCTTGGGGAAGGAAGCGCAACCAACTCTACAGTTATATTCTTAGGTTCAGCAATGAGCTTTGCATCTTCTACAATAGGTTCAATGAGCTGGAAAAGATCTATCCATTCCATGTAGTATTTCATCATACCGGAATCAATCTTCGCGAGATCAAGATATTGTTTGCTGAAGCTTGCCAATTTTTTGATTCCCCCACGAATGGTGTCAAGCATCTGTATCTGTTCATCATTCAGAGGACCCGAACTTTGGCTTTTCAACATGTCGTGTGTAGAAAGCATCACCTGTAATGGGGTTTGAAGCTCGTGCGAAATCTGCTGCATCATTTGAGTTCTATGTTTATTTATATTCTTGATTTTGACACTCATGTTATTAACGGCATGGGCAAGCAAGGCCATTTCATCATTAGAAGAAACTTTGACCTGCTCAAAATTACCCCGCGCAATCTGCTCAGTCCCTCGTATAAGGTCATATATCGGACTGGTGATCGTACGGGTAATCATCAATGCGGCTAAGATGGCGGTCAGCAAGCTCCCGGTAATCAACAACAGAGCGATTTTGAGGGAAAGGTCTGTGGATGTTTCCATCCTGAACATGGCATTCCCAATGGAAACCTGATTGGCGCTGACAAGGTGATCAAGAGACTTGTAAAGGGTTTTCAGGCTGTCCGACCTCAAGTTGTCACGGACCGGATTGTAGTTGGAATCTTGACTATCCCTCTCGCTGTGCATGCTGGCAACAAATGATTCATGGGCCTGGCGCATGTCCCTGATAAGGAAACGCTCTATTTCGTCTAATTGAGCCTTTAGCAAAGAATTCACGTATTGGTCAAATCGCCGGCTCGATGCAATGAATATAGAAAAATAGGTCTCATCACGGGAGATAAGATATTTCTGGGCATAGCTGTTTTCATCTTGAAGTATGGCATGCAGTTGCTTGGCAAGGTCCACTACCTGGACATCAGAAGTAAGGGTAATTTTAGCCTCATTCGAAACCGTATTCAACTCGAACAGGATAAAGGTGCTGGTAATGATCATTATAACGATAACGGCGCCAAAACCGAGCATCATCTTTCTGTAAATAGTCAGTTTCACAATGATAGAAACCCAAAGAATCTGTTTTGCATAAGAACAGAAAAAATCAAACCATTTCGTAACAACCTGGGATGATTAAAATTACCCATAATATGGCTTTAAAAAATATCCCATATTTATCCCTTCCCGTATGCCTGGTTTCAGGTGTCAGGTTTCAGCGCCTCTGTTCATCATTCCTGACACCTGAAACCTGAAACCTTAAGGTATGGAACAAAAATGGGATTAAAATTCCATCTGTATATACGGCGATTCTCACCACCCCAAGAACAGGCTATAAAGGGCCACAGTTGATAGTTAGATATCAGAAATAAACCAAACAGTCAATTTGTAAACAACGATTAAAAAGTAAAGCCTAACCCGAACAAGCCGGAAAAGTGAACTAAAGTTTGAAGTGTCTAAAGTTAAGGTGTCGCTTGCTCTTAGCTCATCCCGCCATGGACTTAGAATAATGGACACTTGAAAAGTGCCGACCGGTTTAAGCAAGTACACACGGGTTAATCTCGTAAACGGGCGATCCCGCCTTCACTACATCGCCTTCACTACATCAGATAACGCCCTCAGTTTTGGGCTAATCACTCCGCCGGCTTTTAAAAGGGCGATTAAGGTATCTACGCTGTGGTTCACGTTTGCCCTGGCACATGCCTGCCTTATCTGAAAGGCGTTGATAATATTAAAATGAGCAAGTCCGTTCATCTTTTTCAGAAGATCGGGTATTAGACTCCGTAAGGTTTCATCGGTATCTGAGAAAACCTCAGTCAATGCAACGTCCGGATCCCACTGACCGGTTCGACGCGCTGAGTTTACGAGGTGTTTGACCACGTTTGGCAGTTCATAAATCTCACCGGGGTCCAACACGAGCAAGCGGTCATCCCATTCTCCGCATTTCGATGACCTGACCGGTACGAGCAGCCGCCATTCCCAGCAAAGGAGCAACACATCTTCCGCATTGCCCCCGCATATTTCTTCTACTTCTGAAAAGGATATTCTGCCCTTCTCACAGGCATTGTTAATGATCAACCCTGTTTCGGCAGTCAATTCATCGGTACCGAGAAAGGCGATCAGTGCAGTCTGCAACCTTTGGATGGGGTCACCGTCAAGATTTATTTCCCGGAATTCCTCTATAATATGTCCTTTCTTTGAAAGAAATTCGCCCATGAAAACTTCCCCGGTTATTGTTACCCATAGGTCGTGAAAACTGAGATTTGAAACCTTTATGGCTAACCTCCGAATATCATCATTTAATACACCAGAACCTATTGAAACGTTATTTAGTGCCCGAACGAAAACTGTCTTTTTCGCCAATATCTGCGCCTGCCCCATGGAATGCGTAGCCTATTCCTCTGGGGTCAGACTCAAATTTTAATCCTCGAAATACTCAATGTATGTCTGTGGTTAAAATTTTCGTCTTTCCCTCCGGGGCGTAGGCCCTACGGGCCGGAGGCTTGATCTTAACGAAAAATCCTAGTTTTCGTTCGGGCACTATTTACCTACTTATTGATGTCCCGGATGTCTTTTCCAATTGACCATGCATCCCCGATTTTTTTTCCGATGCCATGATAAGTCTTGGATGAAGTCGCATATATAATGGGTTTGACCTTTTCTATATCAGGATTTCCATTTCCATCCATTACACTCTCATCAACCTTGACGTCAACAATTTCACCTACAAATTGAGTATGTAATCCGATTTCAAATGTATGAAGAAGCTTACATTCTAATATAAAAGGAAATTCTTTTATATATGGCGCGGCGACCAAATCGCTTTTTATAGGTGTAAGACCCGTGGCTGAAAATTTATCCGCTGTTTTACCGGATACCGATCCAAAATAATCACATTCCTTAACATACTTTTCAGAAGGAATATTTATAGTATATGCTTTGTTTTCTATAATATTACCATAGCTGTATGTTGCCTTTCTCAGCGATACGGTAACGCATGGGGGCTCGGAGCAGCAAATCCCTCCCCAGGCAGCGGTCATGGCATTTGGTTTTTCTTTTTTGTCATAAGTTGCAACAATAAGAACAGGAGAAGGATAGATTATTGTTTTTGCACCAATCGACTTTTTCATAATTAAGCCTCCAAAAAATTGATATAAGATAGCCGTAAATTATCATAACACGGCACTTGTATAATCCAGACCTTTGCAAAACGCCCCTCAAAATCTATTAAAAAAATAACAGACCGGAAGATAAAAGGCAAGA
>JAFDEW010000505.1 GCA_019310125.1 Deltaproteobacteria bacterium
TCCTGTGCCATTTAACGAATAGATACTGGATACTTGATGCTGGATAAAATAAGGATAAATTCACTTTTTTCAGGCCAGCATCCAGAAACCAGCATCAAGCATCTTTTCCATAAATATACAACATGGATTAATAAAAAAAATGCCACAAAAAGAGCACAACATTTAAAACTAATGCACTAAGTTTAGCTGTTGTTTGAGCCAGGTTTTTACTTCGCCTTCCACCGGATAGACCCCTTTGAGATGACCATTGACTTCATAAAAACGATCTTTTATATGATCCGGCATGTCAATTTTGGCAAGCTCCACCGCTTCTTCGGAATTGCGCCGGATAAGATAGATTATCGGCGTTTTGCCCCACGTATTTATCACAAAATAGTGGGTTACATCGTCTTTTGATCTGATGACATAATTGCCGCGCGCCCAATTGTTGCCCCATTCAAGATACAGCCGAACGGCCTCTTCCGGGGTCATCTCCCAGTCTATGGCATTTAATAGATCTGAGTCCTGTTTTATATCTTTTAATCTCATCACTGGATATCTCCTTTACCAATATGTATATTTCACTTGTCTAAAATTCTTAAAAATTAGAATGAATGCGGGTTTTCGACCATCGTGTCAATCCCCCTTCCTTAATTAATACCAGCAAAAAACGTGCCACCGTAATCAAATGCGTTTACCCTGAGGGTAAAGCCGGTTCAGTTTTTGGCAGTCACTTTTAAAAAGGTGAGGGATATCTCCTTGGGCAAAGGCATTTGATTTCCGTGCAGCGTAGCGATGGCGTGTTTCTCTTGGAAACCGACTGACTGTTTGAAGGGCTTTAGCACGCGTTAGCCCGAGCCGAATAAAATTATGACCTAAAAGATCAATGCCATAATTTAGCGACCAATTGTTCTTAATAACTCTGGCGCGGCTCGGGCTTCCGGGTGCTTAAGCACAAGTTTCAGTCGGTTGGAAAGAGATACACGCCGTCGTGGAGCGTTCTCCCTGTATTGGGATTCAAATGCGTTTACCCTGGGATATCTTTACTTGCTTGACAAATCTGCCTGGTTAATGCAGTAATATTGTGAATACATACTTAAAACCCCAATTGAGCGTTTTCGATCAATTGGAAGTTATTTGTTATCCCTGTTTCGCAGGATTTTCCGGTTTTTCGGGCAAGGAGGTGTCATCTTGAAACAAGGAAAATGTCCCAGATGCGGCTCGGAAGAAGTTTACTCAGGTGTTGAGGTGTATCCGAAAAGCGGTCCCTTCGGCAGTAACAGCATTCCCATAAGTATTGTTTCCATTGCTGCACTTGATAATTATGTGTGCACGGATTGCGGTTATGTTGAAACCTACATCGCAGATACCGAAAAACTCAAAGAAATTGCTAAAAAGTGGCCTAAGGCAACTGAGGCTTCGCAGGAGCAACCCGAATCCCAGGAATTTAAATAAATATCTTGGTTTGCCGGTTTGAACCGCAACAACAAGTGCATTCCACGAGCCCGCTGTGCCGGGGTTCCGGAAGCTTCAATCCAATGGAAACCATGTGAATTCAAAACCTGACGGTCTCGTAAAAAGTCTAACTTCTGCGTTGTGCTGCATTTCGTAATCATTCAACGTACGAAAAGTACGCCTCATGATTACAAAATTTGCACGCCTTGAATTTGAACTTTTTACGAAACCGTCTAAATCGGAGAACTTTTTACGAAACCGTCTAAATCGGACTTTTTACGAGTTCATCAAAATTTAATTCCAAAAAATTTTAGTTACAGAGGACAACCGTGTGAAAGAATTGTGGCGGCTTGGAAAAATAATCCGAATCTTTGTTAAACACGGCCTTGGAGATATTGCCGAACGGCTTTTCAAAAAAGCGGAAAAGGAACCGGTTGATCAAAAACAAGAGGAATGGACGGTCAAAAACGGTTTTCCTTCTCAGCAACGTATTCGGCGTGTTTTGGAAGAGCTGGGACCCAGTTTCATTAAACTCGGCCAATTGATGAGCACGCGAGCCGATATTTTTCCGCCGGAATACATTGAAGAGTTTACAAAACTTCAGGATCAGGTACCGCCGGTCCCCTTCAGCGACATCAAGCGGGTCATTGAGCAGGAACTGAGACGTCCGTTAGAGGAAATTTTTGAAGAGTTTACCCCCAAATCCATGGCTGCCGCATCCGTGGCGCAGGTGCATTTGGCCAAACTTTTCAGCGGAGAAGCGGTTGCCGTCAAGGTTATCCGGCCGAACATTGACAAGGAAATCCGGAAAGATATCCGCCTGATGTACGTCATGGCGAAACGGGCTGAAAACGTCTCGGAGATCGCGCGCGTCATCGGTGCTGTTAATCTGGTGAAAGAATTCGAACGGGTTATTTTCAAAGAGCTCGATATGTTCATAGAAGCCGGGAATATTGACAAATTCGCCAATAACTTCAAGTCGGACGATGAAATCTATATTCCTGAGGTTTACTGGGATTACACCACAAAATCGGTGTTGACCATGGAACACATACCGGGCATTAAAATGGACCAGGTGGATGCCATTCGTGCCCATGATATGGATCCCAAGAACATCGCCATGATCGGCCTGCGTTCCTTTTCCCGCCAATTGATGGAGTTCGGTCTTTTCCATGCAGATCCCCATTCCGGCAATACCATCGTCATGTTCGACGGTCGTGTCAGTCTGGTTGACTTTGGCATTACCGGGTATCTGGATGATGAAACCATGCACCAGATCGCATTCCTTTTTCTGGGGTATGCCGAACACGATTATGATATGGTCATGGACGCGCTGCTGGGTGCGGGGCTGATCGACGAAGAAACCATGGATCTCAAGAAGTTCCGCAGGGATCTCAAGGATATGAGTGAATCTTTTTACGGACGTTCCCTGCAGACCATTTCGGTGAGAGAGGTTTATGACCAGATTGTTCAGCTCATATACGAATACAGGATCCGGTTGCCGAGAAATTTTTTACTGCTTTTTAAGACGGTTATTCAGACCGAAGCCCTAGGCAAGATACTGGGGAGTGACGCCAGCATTCTCGAAGTGACCAAACCCTATGCCAAAAAGCTCATTGAACGCAGTTCCCTGAGAAAAAACGTCTTGAAAAATATGAGAAAAGACGCCATTTCCATGGGCAGCCGTATGAAATTGATTCCAAAGCTGGTCCATGATATTCTCTATCAGACCGCCAAAGGCAAACAGCGAATAGAATTCCATCACAATGGCTTTCAAGATATGAGCAGCCGGTTTGTAAAAAGCATTAATCGGATGATCATCGGGTTGGTCATTTCCGCTTCGCTGATTGCCGGCGCCATGGTCTTGAACGCCTCTCAAAATCTGTTTGTATTCACAGTCAATCTTTTCGGCGTCCAAAAGATTTCTTTAACGGCTCCTGGGGTGGTGAAAATTGCCGTGTATACAGATGGAATTTTAATCCCGTTCTTGTTCCATATCTTCAGGTTTCAGGTGTCAGGTGTCAGGAATGATGAACAGAGGCACTGGC
>JAFDEW010000169.1 GCA_019310125.1 Deltaproteobacteria bacterium
ATATACAGCGTAAACGAGGGCCAGCAGGTAGGTAAAGGCAAGCAGCCAGCGGAATGGGCGGCGGAAGCGGGGGAAACGGGGCCAGGGAAGGAGCACGACATCATTAAGGAGATCGATATTAATCCGGTAATAATCTCAGAAGGTAAAGGTATTGCCGTGGACGCTTTGATTGTTCTGGAACCTTCGCCAATCGAAAACTGAATAATCCGAGCCCGGAGGGGCTTGCGCCGTCGACTTACCAGGACTGAACTCGTTAAGGGTGTATCAAGGACGTTGATAAACACTGATCCTTGTCTATTGGCAAACCGTGGCGCCAATGTCAGGTGTCAGGGGGAATGTAGGTTTCAGGTGTCAGTGTTCAGGTTTCAGGTCTGGCGATTCCTGACACCTGACACCTGAAACCCGAGACCCGATGGCGAGGTTTTCGCTCAAAAATAAATAAGTTAATGCGTGAGAACCATTATAACAAATCGGTAATGCTACCGAAACCTGACACCTGACACCTGAAACCTAATATTCATGGCAATCTCAGCAAACAACAGCCTTGATTTACACCCACTTGTTGACAACTCAATCTGTTTAAAAGGAAACTCATAATGGAATCTGTCAGGAATTTTTTTAAAAATGATACGTTTGCCGAACATCTCGGTATCGAACTGTTAGAAGTATCCAAAGGACGGGCAAAAGCTAAGATGGAAATTAAAGACCATCATTTAAACGGCATCAACATCGCTCATGGCGGGGCCATACGGGGCCATATTCTCCCTGGCAGATCTGGCGTTTGCCGTTGCTTCAAATTCTCACAAAACAATCGCCCTGGCCATTAATGCAAGTATCTCTTTTTTAAAAGCGGCTTCCGGAGGAACATTATTTGCCGAGGCAAAAGAAGTCTCAATAAATCCAAAACTTGCGACCTATGATATCCGTGTGACAAACGAAGATAATGATATAATCGCCCTTTTTCAAGGAACCGTATACAGGAAAAAAGATAAGATATAAACGATGAGACTTGGGGTGGTAAAAGTCGCCGTGTATACAGATGGAATTTTAATCCCATTTTTTTACATATCTTCCATATCTGAAGGTGTCAGGTTTCAGGTGTCAGGTGTCAGGGGACATGTAGGTTTCAGGTGTCAGGTGTCAGGTGACAGGGAACATGTAGGTTTCAGGTGTCAGTGTTCAGGTGTCAGGTGACAGGTTTAAGGGGTGGACGAGGTGAACACAAGGAATTATATGGATGTGGAGGATCTTGAAGTCTATAAAAAGTTGTGTCGGTTGCACATTGAAGTCTGCGACTTGACGCACAAGTGGCCCAAAGAAGAGAAATACGAGTTAGGAAGCCAAGCCAGGCGCTCCTCAAACAGCGCACCCGCTCAACTCGCCGAGAAAAATGATGACCGGCATATCCGTAACAAAATCGAAGGCGTGAATCGTAGTAGGGGCGAAGCAGGTGAGACCATTCACCATTTGTTCATGGCGAAACTCAAAGGTTATATCAAGGAAAAGGTGTATTTAGAATTTCGGGGTCGCTACAAAGAATGTATTCGTATGCTGAATGGATTGGAGAAAACATTGGAGCGGAAAGTTCCAGAGCGAGAACGCCGCTGGCAGTTAGCCGAGGAATCGGCAGTGTATGGCGTAAATGATGAATCGTTCCCTCAGGGTTGGCCCATTACTGCTGAACAGGCTTCCTGACACCCGACACCCGACACCTGACACCTTACCCCTGACACCTGAAACCTGAAACCTAACTTCTGACACCTGACACCTGACAATGCCATGTCTATGTTGCCAGTTCTTTGCTGTAGATGAATGCTCCATCACGCTCAATCCAATGATTGCCGTTTCTTTCAAGGATCCATCCGCTGGCTTTTTTACCGCCAAAAGGAAGTCGCAAAGGGGTAAACGTAAAATCAGGATTGTCATGCACCATTCCGAAGTGGGAATAAAAAAGTGCTTTTATCTTCTCTGACACAGATCCGAAAAAAGATAACAAAAAACCATAGCGAGTTTGAACCAATTCCATGGCCGCTTCATCAGGATCGTCAAAGGGTTTAAGAAGCAGAAACGGGCCAAAGAGTTCCAGGTCCGGGATGTCGGTGGCTTCGGTTTCAAGCACCAGGGGAAAAACGGTTTCGCCGGAGATGGACCCCGTTATTAAACTTGCCGGTCGGCACTTTTCAAGTGCATTTTGAAGAATATTGCGGGTCCGTTCCACCCGAATGGGTCCGATATCGGTCTTGGGATCAAACGCATCCCCGACCTTTAGGCGTTGGACCCTATCCAGTATATCCTTGCGAACCTCTTCATAAAGACTACGGTGTATGTATGCCTTTTTCAGGGTTGTGCAGTATTGACCGGCGTTAATGAACGCCCGGCGGGCAATAAAGCTCGCGGCCGCGGCTGGGTCTGCATCTTCAAACACTATGGCGGCGGGCATTCCCCCGGGTCCTGCAAAAAAGAGTTTATCGAAAGATTTGTGTTGTCTCCGGTAAACCTCCCCAACCGCCGAAGCGCCTGAGATAAAAAAGAGCCGGATCTCTTTGTCTGCCACACAGCGCCGTCCGAATTCACGGTTGTCCATACCCACGACCGGTTGGATGGATTGGAAGGGTTTGCAAATTTCGGCCAATACAGATGCGGATCGCGGCGTCTGTGAAGAAAGGCTAAAGCGCAGCGTGTTGCCGGTAAGAAGGGCTGATCCGCCAAGACGGGCCAGTACCACGGTCGGAGCATCGTATGGAAATATCGTGGCAACCGTACCGTAGGATCGACCGTTTTCCACCCAGGGAATTTCTTTGTCCATGGTTCGCAAATGATCGACCGACAACTCCACTTCAATGGATGTGATGGTTACCGGGAATCCCGCATCATGTGCGGCAGCTTCCATTAAATCCGTTTTATGACGGTCTAACCCATCCGCCAGCCGTTGGATTTGGTCAAGCCGCGCTTTGAATTTATCCATATGGGTCATGGTTCTGCTCCTTATAAATGGAAACCCCACCCTACATGCAACCCGAAATCCGGACTATTACTCATGGTTATAACATTTTCAATGACGGCAAACTCTATCAAACCGTACTTTGTTTTCCATTTAAATCCAAAGTGTATCTCATGGGATGCTTCATCCAACACATCGATATTTTTTATGCTCGGGCCGCTGTAAAGGTACTGGGCAAGTATAGAAAAAGAGGGCGTGTAGTGCCATGCGATAGCGAATAATCCGGTAAATGCGTTGTCTTCGAAATCCATGGGCGCTACGCCCGGTGCCGGCTCCAGAACATCTCGGGATTCATACCAGGTGTATCCCAACGATGCATAGGTGTACCATTTTTCGGACCAGCGCTTGGCAAGGCCGAACCCCAACCCAACGTCAACGGGATGATCCTCATCGCATAAATCCGGACATTCTAGCGCGTACCGAACGGCGCCGAAGACATTGACAGACGGCCATATTTTCGTTCCATGGGTAAGCGTGTAGTTCATCAAAACGAGGTCTTCGGCTGACGTCTCACTCAACATATTCCCGGTATTCGGGTCAAACCGCTGAATCACTTTTCTATGCTTAGGCACGTCATCCCGGCCGTCCTGATCAATACCGAACAGATCATGAAACCCCTGAATAAACCCATCCATCTCACCACCGAAGTAGTTCCGGTTTTCAAACTCTAAAGACATCCCGAACCGCTTATTGAACCCGTAAGTCATGGTCACCAGGGTTTCAGACATTTCATAGTCCAGAAGGTATTCCGATTCGTTGGCCCAAACATTTGACCACGTATTGGCGATGCGAAATCCCCATCCGGCCTTGATATCGCCGGGGATAAGCAGCGGCAGGGTGAATCGCATGCTCTGAGCCGGCGACTGGGAACGCAGGTCAATTTTCCCAAGACCGTAATTGTAATCATGGCTTAGCTCTCGGGTCCGTCCGGGCACTGCCGAAAACATTGTAAAACTTAATGCCACCGCCACCGACACAAGTATTGACGATTGTTTGGTTGCATGGGCCTTTCCTTTGTTGTAGCCGTTCTCGGATTTCTTTAAAATCCCAAATTCCAAGCGCCAATGGTCTTAACTATTTGAGGGGTCGGGGAGTTTTTCTTTTAGAGCCCCAAATTAAGCGGAATGAATGATCAGCAACGAAATCGTACACTGTTTGAATGCATTAGGGATCGTTGCGAAAAAACAGCGCTTTTATAGTTTCGTAATGAAAAGATAAAAAATGTTATTGTACGGTGTAGTTGCGGATTATTCATGGAGCGGTTACATTAAAAAAACTCCCCGACCCCTCAACTATTTGGCTTTTCCACTCAGAACGTTATAAACCTTCTCATGCACCGGTACATCAAGCTCATGTTCTTTTGCAAAGTTAACGATATATCCTGCAAATATATCAAGTTCCGTGTTTTTCTTTTTCTCAAAATCCATTTGTAATGAGGATTTTGTATCATACGGGAACAATGCTATTTTGTCTAAAGATTTTTGAAAAATATCCTTTGGCAAATTCACTTTTTGAAATTTTGCGACACCCTCGGTTTCCTTTAATAACCCCTGGAGCAGATTCTTACATTGCTCATCTTCCATAATCTCTCCAAATGTTTTTTGATAAAAAGAAGTTGCACTTGCAAGCGGTGATACAAATAAATACTTTTCCCAAACAATTTCTTTAATGTCTTTGCGATATTCCGCTGCTATGCCGGCATCCTTAAGAACCTGTTCAATTTTTATATAATTTTTCTTTTCCGTATCACTTCCAAAAAAGAATTTACAAGTTCCGCCCGCCTGGCAAACAATGCCGGGCTCCTTAACAAACGCGCTGATATATACACAGCCATTCAGAATCTGTGCATCCAGCAGTACGCGCTTTAACCGTTCCGTATTGTTCACACCATTTAATACGGTAATGGCAACCGTCTGTTCATTGACACAATTTTTGAATAATTTTGCACTGTCTTCCAGATCATAACTTTTTACACAGAAAATAATTAAATCAAAAATGCTGCCTGAAACAGGATTATCAATTGCTTTATCCGGTTTGGCAATAAAAGTGCCTTGCTGTGTTATTACCTTCAGTCCATTATTTTGAATTTCCTTTAAATGTTTTCCTCGCGCAATAAAAGTGACGTCCACATCTTTATTGTTTGCATAATGCATTGCTAATTTTCCACCAAAATATCCACCCACACCGCCAACTCCAATTATTGCAATTTTCATTATATTTTTTTCCTTCATTTTTTTTTGCCGTTGTCTTAAGGCTCCACGGATCTTTTGAAATCACAAATTCTAAGTGCCAAAGATCAATTAAACCTCAAACAAACCCGCCTGCCGAGCATGACCTGCCTGCCACGCAAGGCACGAACGGGCAGGTCTCAAACTCCAAAGCAGTTCCCCCCGGGCCGTAGACAAAGCGGTTGTTTTTTGTTTGGGATTTGATTTTCGGTCACGCGCAGCGCAGGCGCTCACGCGGCGCAAGCGCCTGCGCTGCGCGTGCGCCGCGTGTTGAAATTTACCTGCCCTGTTAAATAAATCGTAGATTTAATGCGAAGCAATATTTAACAGGGTAAATGAGTTCGGATTTGTTGTTTGGAATTTCCACTAACAAACGAATACATTTTTTTGTGCGTTTAGATTTGGTGGTTGCCGTTTTTTTTTGTCCGAACTGCGGATAGATCTTGTGTCGCGGTTGCTACCGCCTTTATTCCCGCCAGGGAAAAGCGGGTGATATGATCGGCCATGCGTTTGATCAACTCCGGGGAGAGAGACTGGCCCAGTAGATATTCCAAATCACTGCGTCTGATGGTCAGAAGGACACGGCACTGGTTGATAATGCTCATCTCACAAAACAGGACCGTTTCATCAGTGGTGTTTGTTCCCATAATTTTGCGGATGATCTCTATCACTATCTGTCGCCGGGGCTCGATCAGCTCGTGCCAAATGTCATGTATCAGCCCGGTGGGATTGGCCAATTCCATCAAATACAAGCGGGTAAACTGGCCCTGATCGCTCTGCTCTGTAAAGTTTTGTATGAGGGAGTGTATGTAGATTTGCAACTGCTCTTCCGGCGAAGTGATAGTGGAATCAGGTGGTTTGGGTCCGGCAAATTTTTTAAATGTTTCTTGCCACGCCTCGGTGTACAGGGCGGCCTTGTCGCCAAAATAATAATTGACGGCAGCCACGTTGGCGCCGGCCCGCTCACAAATGTCCGCCACTCTGGCTCCGCGATAGCCTTTTTCCGCAAACAACTCGCAAGCAGAGTTTAATATTCGGCTGCGAGTTTCTGCTCCATCTTCTCTCTTAGCCATGATGGATACTCCTTTTTTTGCAACCCTTCACAGGCTTTTTGAGACCCAAAATTCCAACATTCCATTCTGGTGGCATAATTATGTTGCCGTTAGTAAAGCATCCTGGCCCAGGCGCCGCCCCAGAGGGGCTCTGCCCCGGCGGGAGGACCAGACTTTGGTTATCCCCAAAGGGGATTTGCTTTATCAAAATTCCAAATAACAAATCCCAAAAAACAAACAAATAACAACACGCGGCGCAAGCACCTGTGCTACGCGTTGAGTCGGTTTTGAATTTGTGATTTGTAATTTGTGATTTATTTGTAATTTGGTGCTTGGAATTTGTGATTTTAGACACAAAAATCCAAGGCAAAGCCATCTATCTCTGACCTGGCTCTCCGAGGCGTAGGCTCTACGAGCCGGAGGCCCAGAGGACCAGACTTTCAATGAAAAAATAAACTTGTATTCATGAGCTGTAAAATTTCGGAAACGTTAAATTAAACGGCCATTTAAAGTTTTCGCTTGACATCGCCGATAAACATCTATAATTTTCTTCATTAAACAACTAATTAAAATGTTTATTTAAAATTGTCAAATGATTTTTATGGTAACCAGAATATCCAAACTTATAGGCTTCGCCTCATAAGCGCTAAATTATTTTTTGCGCCAGAAGGACTAATGAACATCGAACATCGAACGTCCAACATCGCCCCAGTGAAATAGAAAAAAAGTTTCACGGGGTAAAAATGTTGAATGGAAAAAGATGAAGAACTATAAGAATTAATTAAGATTTTTGTTACGAGTATCAAAACGGCCTCCGGCCCGTAGGGGCCTACGCCCCGGAGGGCTGGAAAGAAAAAGAAATAGTTCTTAAAGGTTTAATATCGGAATTTTAAAAACAAATAAAATAAAATTACGGAGCGAAGCGACATCATTATTCGATGTTCAACGTTGGACGTTCGATGTTGGACGTTCATCTTTTTAATTCGACGTTCATCTTTTTAATTCGATGTTTGATTAATTTGAGGAGCGGAGCGACATCATTATTCGACGTTCGATGTTCAATGTTCGATGTTGGACGTTCATCTTTTTAATTCGACGTTCATCTTTCAAAACAACTTGGCGCTTATTGCGCTTAGCCCCAATCGGAATGATGGAGTAATAAAAAATGCAACACAAACACAATTCGAATCCCCTCATATTGAAGTCACCTGAACTGCATCTCAGTCACAGGCATCGGCGGTTGCGACCGGCCAAAGTCGGTTCCCGCTGATATGGGTTTTTCCCGAAGGAGCGCTATCCGGTCCCACGGGACCGGCGGAAATGCCTCCTCCACTGGTGACCGTTGCCAAAGTCACGGAGCAGGATGTGAACCCGCCTGCCGAATATGTCGGCCATATGGAGGCTGTCCAGACCGTGGACCTGCGGGCACGTATTGAGGGGTTTCTGGAACAAGTCAAATTCAAAGAAGGAAGTGCTGTGCATGCCGGCGATCTGCTCTATGTCATCGAAAAGGCGCCCTACCAGGCCAAGGTTGACGCCGACACAGCCCGTGTAACCCAGGCAACAGCGACCCACACCAAAGCCCGCCAGTATCTTGAACGGGTTCGGACGGTCCGATCCGGAGGCGTTTCCCAGTCAGACATTGACGATGCCGTGGCAGAGGAACTTCGCGCCAGGGGTGAGCTCGAACAGGCCAAGGCCAACCTTAAGCGGTCCCAACTCGACTTGGGATACACCATGGTCACGGCACCAATCACCGGACGCATCGGCCAGACAGCATTCACCAGGGGCAACTTGGTGAACCCCGCTTCCGGGCCTCTGGCCCGGATTGTTCAGATAGATCCCATCCGCGTTGTGTATTCCATCAGTGAAAATGATCTTGACGCCGTAAAGATGGCTCTCAAAGACGCTGCGGGTGACAAAAAACACCCCATGCTGACACCACGGATTAAACTGTCCGAGGGCCATGTTCTTAAAACTGCGGGAAAAATAGATTTCGTGGACAACACGGTGGACCCGGGCACCGGAACCATTGCAGTGTGGGCTTTGTTTGATAACCCGGACGGTATATTGCTGCCGGGGCAGTATGTCAGTGTCCTGGTTGCCCGAAGCCAACCCGAACTTATGACGGTGGTGCCCCAATCTGCGGTTTTGGAAGATCATGACGGACGGTATGTTTTGGTGGTGAACGACAAGAACCAGGTGGCCGTGCGACGGATCGAAACCGGACCTGTGGTCGGCACCAATTGGTCCATAAAATCGGGGCTGACCGTAAATGAGAAAGTTATCATCGAGGGTGTCCAGAAAGTTCGGCCCGGTCAGCTCGTGAAAACCGCTTTGGCCAATGAACAGAAAGGGGGATAATACATGTTTTCACAAATTTTCATTGAACGCCCTCGCCTGGCCGTGGTGGTATCTATCATACTTACCCTGGCCGGACTTATTGCGCTGTTCAATATTCCCGTGGGTCAGTATCCCCAGATCACCCCCCCTGAAATTCGTGTGACCGCGAGCTATCCGGGGGCCAACGCCCAGGTGGTGGCCGACACCGTGGCTGCGCCCATTGAAAAAGAAGTGAACGGTGTAGAAAAAATGCTCTACATGTCCTCTTCCTGTTCCAATGACGGACGATATAAACTGGCCGTCACCTTCGAGGTGGGCACGGATCCGGACATCGACCAGGTCAACCTTCAGAACCGCATACAATTGGCCATGTCCAAGTTACCGCAAGACGTGGTGGACCAGGGCATTGGTGTGCGAAGACGTTCCTCAGATATATTGGGTGCAGTGGAATTCTTTTCTCCCCGGGGTACCCGGGATAAACTTTTCTTGAGCAACTACGTCAGCCGAAACATCAAGGATGCCCTGGTACGTATCAACGGCGTAAGTGATGTTTTTATTTTTGGTGAATTTGAATACAGCATGCGCATCTGGATGGACCCGGAGCGGTTGACCGCCCGGGGATTGACCGCCGATGATGTGATCCAGGCCATCCGGCAGCAGAACATTCAGGCCGCCGTGGGATCCATCGGGACATCGCCCGCCGACAACGACCAGCAGCTCCAGTACACCCTGCGAGCCAGGGGATTACTGGATCACCCCGTAGAATTTGAAAACATCGTCGTTCGAAGCAACGATCAAGGCGGTCTGGTGCGCATTCGTGACGTTGCCCGGGTGGAACTCGGCGCCGCATCCTACCTCACCCGGTCCATTTTCAACGGCCAGCCGTCCCTGGCCATAGGCATTTACCGGTCCTCGGACGCCAACGCTCTGGAGACCATGAAAGCGGTGCGGGCCGAACTCAAACGCCTTGACCAGCGTCAGCCCGGTGATGTGCAATACGATGTGTTTTACGACACCACCAAATACGTTTCAGCGGCCATTCATGAAATTGTACTGACCCTTGTAATAACCTTTCTTCTGGTCCTGTTCGTAAACTTCATCTTCCTGCAGGACTGGCGGGCCACCCTGGTACCAACGGTGACCATCCCGGTCTCGCTCATCGGTACATTCGCTGTACTGATGGTCTTGGGGTACAGCGCCAACACCCTTTCTCTGTTTGCCCTGATCATGGCTATCGGCCTGGTGGTAGACGATGCCATTGTGGTAGTTGAAAACGTTTACCGGGTCATGGATAAAAGAAAACTCAGCGCCAAACCCGCAACCATTCATGCCATGGGCCAGGTCACCGGCCCGATCATCGCCACCACACTGGTGCTTTTGGCTGTTTTCGTTCCGGTGGGATTCATGCCCGGCATCACCGGTCAGCTATATAAACAATTTGCCGTGACCATTTGCACGGCGGTGGTCATCTCGGCCATCAACGCTTTGACCCTGAGCCCGGCCCTGTGCGCCGTGTTGCTCAAAACGCCGAAAATCCCACAACACGGACCCCTTGCCTGGTTTAACCGGTCCCTTGACACCTCACGTAACCTGTACGTAGCCGGCACCGGCTGGCTGATCCGCAAGCTGCTGGTGGCGTTTTTGATCTTCGCCGGAGTTATGGGCTCCGCATATTTTCTGTTCGCCCACAGCCCGACAACTTTCCTGCCCCAGGAAGATCAGGGCGTTATCTTTATCAATACGCAACTTCCCGAGGGTGCTTCTCTGGATCGCACCAACAAGGTTATGGAACAGGCCACCCAGGCGTTGAAGAGCATCGATGGCGTTGAGAGTTTCCTTGGCGTGAGCGGGTTCAGTCTGCTCAGCGGTACGGCCGAGAATGTGGGATTCGGCATTGTCGTGCTGAAACCATGGGATGAGCGCACCCGTTCTCATCAGCAATTGGATGCCATCGTGGGGCAAGCACAGGCGAGATTGGCCGCCATCTCCTCGGCCAATATTTTTGCCTTTGCACCGCCGGCTATTTTTGGGCTGGGTACCACCGGCGGCTTTGACTTCCGGCTCCAGGCCCTTGAAGACCAGCCTCCCCGGGAGATCGCCGCGGCAATCCGGGCTCTGGTTATTGCTGCCAATCAAGACCCGACCCTGAGTCGGGTCTTTTCTACTTACACGGCCGACACGCCCCAGATCTTCGTGAATCTAGACCGGACGCGGGCCGAGATCCTCAAGGTGCCGGTCAGCCGGGTCTTTGCAACCCTGAAAAACCATCTCGGCTCAAGCTATGTCAACGATTTCAACCTTTACGGCCGGACCTATCAGGTCAAGGTTCAGGCCGAAGCAAAATATCGGAATACCCTGGACGACATCGACCGACTGTATGTCCGCAGCAACGACGAAAAGATGGTGCCCATGAAAAGTCTGATCACGCTGTCCACGGTTCTGGCCCCCCAAATCGTTTACCGTTACGACCAGTTCACCAGTGTACAGATTAACGGCAACGCAGCTCCGGGCTTTTCCTCGGCAGAAGGCATGGCGACCATGGAACGGCTGGCGTCCAAGACCCTGCCGCCCGGCTACGCCTTCGACTGGTCATCCATGTCTTTTCAGGAACGCAAAGCCGGAGGAAAGGTATTGCTACTGTTTGCTCTGGCCCTGCTTTTCGCCTATCTGTTTCTGGTGGGTCAATACGAGAGTTGGAATATTCCCCTGTCCATCATCTTATCAATTCCGGTATCCAGCTTGGGAGCGCTAGCCGGTTTGTGGATCGCAGGGCTTACCCTCAGTATCTACGCCCAGATCGGTCTGGTCATGCTCGTGGGGTTGGCCGCCAAGAACGCCATCCTGATCGTGGAATTTGCCAAGGACCGACGGGAACAGGGATACTCCGTGGATAAGGCCGCCATTGAAGGGGCCAGAATCCGCTTTCGTCCGGTGCTGATGACCGCATTTACCTTTATCCTGGGCGTGGCGCCTTTGGTCATTGCCACCGGCGCCGGTGCCAACAGCCGCCGGGCCATCGGCACCACAGTTTTTTCCGGCATGCTGGCCGCGACCCTGTTGGGCATTTTTCTGATTCCGCCGTTTTATTACGCATTTCAGACATTCCGTGAAAAAGGCAGCGCCTGGCGCACGCGTCGGCAGACAAAAGAGGAATCGTAAGGGTAAAAAGCTTATGAACCGTTTAACAACAAATTGTATCCATTCACAAAATATTTAAGTTAATGGAAATCCCAAATAACAAACCAGTATATGATCTTGAAGAAAGAACATTCCGGTTCGCTAAAGCTGTTAGGCTTTTTGTTAAAACATTGCCGAAAACAATAGCAAATATCGAGGATACCAAACAATTAGTAAAAGCCTCTGGTTCAGTAGGTGCAAACTACAGGGAGGCCAACGAATCATTAAGCAAAAAAGACTTTTTAATGAGGATGAAAATAAGCCGTAAGGAAGCCAAAGAAAGCGCTTATTGGCTCAGGTTAATTCATGAGACGAATAATTTAAAGAATGCTAATGATGCGCAAAAGTTGATACAAGAGGCAAATGAACTAAAAATGATATTTTCATCAATACTGGAAAAGTCAAAATAGTTTAGGTTATTGGTATTTGGAATTTGTGATTTATTTGTAATTTGGTGCTTGAGATTTGGGATTTCAAAAAGTCCTTGAAAGATTAAAATAAATTCATCGCAATACGAGAGAGTCATGATATCTATAACATTCGAAAGACCTTACTATAATCAGACAGGCCGATACCTGCCATGCCTCCTGTACGTTATGTTGCCTGTAATTACCGTTCTGATCCTGGCCGGATGTGCGGTCGGACCGGACTATGCCCGAGTGGAGCCTGATGGGCCAACAGAGTGGCATACCCAACTCCAGGGAGGGCTTACCCCCGGCTTGCCGGAGCCGGAAACCCTGGCCCATTGGTGGAATGTACTGAATGACGAGGAACTCTCCAGTCTGGAAGAACGGGCCGTAGAGGGGAATCTGGATCTAAAATCAGCCCGAGCCCGAATCCGTGAATCCCGGGCACTCAGAGGCATCAGCAAAGCCAATCTTTTCCCCACTCTGGATGCTTCGGCTTCCGCCACGAATTATGGCAGCAGTGAAAACAGTTCATCAACAAATGAGAATAAACTCTATTCAGCCGGGTTTGACGCCGGCTGGGAACTGGATGTTTTCGGAGGGGTGCGACGTTCCGTGGAAGCGGCCCAGGCAGATCTCGAAGCCACACAGGAGGACCTGTATGACGTGATGGTGAGTCTTCTGGCCGAAGTGGCCCTGAACTATGTGGAAGTGCGTACCTTTCAGACCGCGTTGACGGTGACCGAATCTAATATCAAGTCCCAGGAAGAAACTTATGAACTGAACCGGTCACGGTACCAGGCCGGAATTATTAATGAGCTGGCCGTTCAGCAATCTCTTTACAACCTCGAGCGAACCCGTTCGCTGATCCCTGCATTGGAAACCGGACTTGAAGCGGCCAAAAACCGTCTGGCGGTGCTCTTGGGCGAAAATCCCGGAGCGGTCCATGGGGAACTGGCCGAGCGAAAACCCATTCCGATCCCACCGGTAACGGTGGCTGTGGGAGTTCCGGCCGAAACCATGCGCCGCCGGCCCGATATCCGGCGGGCGGAACGGAACCTGGCGGCCCAAACGTGTCCACAGGAAATTTTTTGACCGCTGACAGTCGCACCTGGAGCACAACTCCCGGCGTCTCCTGGAATATTTTTCATGGCGGCGCCATCCGCCAGAATATCAAGGTGCAGTCTGCCCGCCAGGAACAGGCCCTGATTCAATACGAATACTCGATCCTTAAAGCCCAGGAATGGCCTATGCAAAGCAACAGCGCAGAAGGCAATCCCTGGCAGCCGCCACTGCCGCCGCTCAAACGGCCGTGCAACTGGCCCAAGACCAATACAAGGTGGGACTGGTGGACTTCAGCAACGTGCTGGACGCCCAGCGTTCGCTCCTCTCCTTTCAAGATCAACTGGCCCAGAGCAACGGAGCCGTGACCTCCAATCTGATCCGTCTCTACAAAGCTCTGGGCGGTGGATGGAAATGTACCGAACCGGACGAGGGCAAATCGAACACTGTGACCCATTAAAAACACTATGTAAAAAGATTAAGTACCCGGTTCATGAAGTAGTTAAGTTAATAAAAATTCCAAATAACAAATCCTAAAAAACAAACAAATGACAATGACCGAAATTCAAAATCCCAAACAAAAAACCAATCGCTCACGCGGCGCAAGCGCCTGCGCTGCGCGTTGAAGCGGTTTGGAATTTGTAGTTTGAGATTTGAGATTTATTTGGAATTTGGGATTTGTAATTTGTGATTTAATTAATCTTTGGCTCTTGGAATTTGGGATTGCAAAAATTGCGTGAGCGGTCGTAAAAAAAATATGGACTATTGAATTTGTTTCATTTAAGTTGATTATCTATTATCTTACTCTTGTGGTCCTCGGTATGATCCCTGATAAGTCATGAAAGCTTTTAGAAAAATGCATCCCGGGACAATTTTATTGTCCAGTTACCTTGTGACGATCGGTGTGGGCACCTTTTTGCTTCTGTTGCCGGCATCCACTGTTTCCGGAACGATTTCTTTTATCGATGCAATCTTTACCGCCACATCCGCAGTCTGTGTAACCGGCCTGATCGTTGTGGATACCGGGTCCTATTTTACCCTTTTCGGTCAACATATTATTCTTGCTTTGATTCAACTGGGCGGACTGGGTGTGATGACGATTTCAGTGACCATCTTTCTGATGATCGGAAAGCAAGTGTCATTTAAGCAGCGCATGGCTCATTTAAGCAGCGCATGGCTATGCAGGATCTTTTTGCCCATACACCCCGTGAAGATATCAATCAGCTTGTAAAATCAATTCTCTGCTTCACCGTCATTGCGGAACTAACCGGGATACTACTGCTAACCCTTCACTGGACCAAAGAATATCCATTAACAAAGGCGCTTTACATGGGTGTGTTCCACTCTGTCTCCGCATTTTGCAACGCGGGGTTTTCCCTGTTCACTGACAGTTTTATGGATTACAATAGTGATATCTTTTTAAATGTTGTGATCTGCACTTTAATTATCTTCGGC
>JAFDEW010000506.1:0-1442 GCA_019310125.1 Deltaproteobacteria bacterium
ATCCACGATATTGTGTCTAAAGTGGGATTGAGTGTGAAAAGGGTGGACCACGCCAGCAGAGTGTAACCTATGTCCTGAGAATAAACTGTAACCCATGTCCTGATACTGTACCCCAATGCTGCATAACAATTCGCTGCAGCCGACCCCGCGGGCAGCGCGATTTGGTTGAGAAGGTTCTAGTATGGAGTCCTTAACAAGCAAGCCAGGGTACGAACGGGGCGGCTGAGCTCAAAGCCGTTAGGCATCAATAAAAAGATTTCTCATACAAATATAACCACGCATATCTTAGAAAGGAGGGAAAATGACCACATGTCTCTTCAGTAAAAAAGTTGCGATTGGATGCTTTGTGATCTTTCTCATGACTGGTTGCACGATATTTGAACAAGCAACCCTTACCGCAGAACCAACGGCTTCACTTGTCTCTCCAACAAATACTCCTGAACCAACATCCTGCGAAGAAGTGGAGGGGAATTGTATTTTGCTTATCTTCGACGGCGAAAACTGCATGTATAAAGGTCCCGCGATCCAAGAAGAAGGACCTGTCACGCTCCTTTTCATCAATAACGGCGATTATTTGGCTCGAGTGAATCTGATGCGGCATCAAGGGGAGGAAACTATTCAGGATATGATCGATTATCTGGGAGAAGAACCTTCTACAAAACATACCCCGACTTGGGCGGCTGCTCTTGGTCCCTGGGTGCCAGTTCGTTCTGGAGAGAGACATACCTCAGAAGAGATCCTGAAGCCTGGAATCCATACTATGGTTTGTGCTGACGGTCGTTATGGATGGTGGCTCGGAGGAGGGTTTACAGTTGAAGAATGATCTCAAGACTTTACTGAGAGGTTTAGAAAATTTAAGTATATTTCGATGTTTGTTCATCCGATTCACAATGATGCCTAACCAATTCGCTGGAACGGACCGGGGATGCGCGGGAAATTGCAAGAGAGAATTGCTTCGCAATTCTCGTGTAAGCAAAACGCAGTTTTGCGACCCCCGGCCGCTCAGCTCAAAGCCGTTATGCGGCTAGAATTACCAATTCTCGTTGGCAAATTGCTTCTATGGCTACATGAGTACAATGACAAATAAGCAAGCGAAAGTAATCCGATGAATACGGAAGAAGCACAAGACATACTCAGCCTGGAGGTTGTAGCAATTCGTTCCAAGAGCTACGAAGAGCTTGCTGCGTTAATTGGATCGCCTCTGAACTTCGAAAGGAAAGGTCCAAGTGGAGCTGCGTATCAGATCGAGATCCAAGCTTTTTGGGATAACCCGCGGAGTCCCGATGGCAACTTAAGAGTTTTTGCATCCATCGATGATGGTAAGTTTCTCTCGGCATTCAAACCAAGTTCAGTTGACTTTATTAAGAGCCCCGATGGCAATTTCGTTGGGGAGTGAGTTTAGTCCGAGCAAGTACCAACATTTTCGCCGCATAACCATTCGC
>JAFDEW010000506.1:1468-3215 GCA_019310125.1 Deltaproteobacteria bacterium
GAATTGCTTCGCAATTCTCGTGTAAGCAAAACGCAGTTTTGCGACCCCCGGCCGCTCAGCCCAGTGCCGTTAGGGCGCTTTATTATCTTTAGCAATTAGGCCAAATATTACCTATTTGGAGAATTCAAATGTCTATAGCAAATGACATTCTTCAGGCAATTGGGAATACACCAATTGTTCAACTACGAAAAGTTGTTCCTCCTAATTCGGCAAAGATATTTGTCAAGCTAGAATGGTCAAATCCAACAGGAAGTATGAAAGATCGAATGGCGCAATCCATGATTGCTCGAGCGGAGGAAGATGGCCGATTGCAACCTGGAGGCATTGTGGTTGAGTACACAGGAGGTAGCACAGGCACTTCGCTTGGACTTATCTGTGCTGCTAAAGGGTATAAGTTAAAGATTGTAACTTCTGATGCATTCAGTGAGGAGAAACGCGTACATATGCAAGCCCTCGGTGCTGAACTAACGCTTGTGCCGAGTGAGGGTGGTCGAACGACAAAGAAACTTATCAGGGAGATGATTGAGGTTGCGCGTGATATAAGTAGTGAACCTAATTCGTACTGGACTGACCAACTGAATAATTACGATCATGTGGCTGGATATCATTCATTAGGCCATGAGATCTGGGAGCAAACCGAGGGCCAGGTGGATGTATTTGTGCAAAGTGTTGGAACAGCTGCGTCGATCCTTGGGGTTTCTGAAGTTCTAAGGGAGAGAAAACCCTCATTACATGTTGTTGCTGTCGAACCTGCAGAATCAGCAGTGCTGTCTGGAGGAGAGACAGGGTCTCATAACATCGAAGGTATCGGAATAGGATATGAACCTCCCCTCTGGGATGCGGACAGAGTCGACGAAATAATTCCCGTATCCACGGTTGAAGCGAAAGCAATGGCAAGGCGTCTCGCACGTGAGGAGGCTCTTTTTGCAGGCACATCATCTGGTGCGAATGTCGTGGCTGCGTTGAATGTTGCCGAAAAGCTTGGTCCTGATGTGACCATCGTGACACTTATGGTTGACTCAGGATTAAAGTACCTCAGCACGGATGTATATCAAGAAAGTCGAGCTGATTGAAGCGCCCTAACCATTCGCTGCCCCAGAAAATCACTGGGATCTTCGTCAGCCGACCCCGCGGACTGGGCGATTTGAAAAAGAAGGTTCTTGATTGAGAATCGTGAAATGTTAGCGTAGTACCGAGCGGGGCGGCTGTCCGTCTGGATGCTCCGCTGCGCTCCGCAAAGCTCAAAGCCGTTAGGTTTTGAAACCATGGAGGATGAATTGCTGTAGATATTCGATAAAGATTGATCCTAGAAAGACATGATCGATGGGAATGTTGTCATAACTCTGGAACATAAAAGCAAAACTTAGGAAAATCAATGACCACTGCAAAAAATAAAATAACAGCATTAGGAACAATTCGAAAATTTCTAAAAGAAGGAACCTGATCGGAAACGATTATGAGTGTCGTTGACAACTCATTCGGTTCCCCGTTGAAGCTTGAAGAGAAAGCCACCATGACCTTGGCGGGCGGAATAGCGATCCAGGGCTACCAGTGCGGCATGCTTTGGGGAGCGGCGCTTGCCGCAGGGGCACAGGCTTATCGACTTCTTGGTCAAGGACCCCAAGCTGAAACTGGGGCAATGATTGCAGCCCAAAGAATTGTGGAATCCTTCTGTGCTCGCACCAAAAACGAAATTAATTGCCTTGAAATAACAGAAATGAACTTTCAGGAAATCAATCAGGTATTG